>NZ_JBIWJT010000015.1:0-268434 GCF_044765325.1 Embleya sp. NPDC127516
GGCGTACGAGTCGACGCGAACCTGGCCGGCGGCGTGGTCTCCGGCGACCCCCTGCTGCTGCGCCAGTTGGTCACCAACCTGGTCGAGAACGCGGTACGTCACAACCACCCGGGCGGCTTCGTCACGGTCGGCGTCTCGGCCGGCTCCCTCCGCGTCCGCAACACCGGCCCGGTCATCCCCGCCGACCGCATCCCCGAACTCTACGAACCCTTCCGCCGCTTCCGCCCCAACCGCACGGGCTCCGCCAAGGGCTCCGGCCTGGGCCTGTCCATAGTCCAAGCCATAGTCCAAGCCATAGTCCACGCCCACGCAGCCCGAATAACCACCACCGCCAACCACCACGGCGGCCTCACCATAGCCATAACTCTCCCCAAAACACCCCACCCGACAACGGCCGCGCAGACGGTGTCCGGCCCCACTGTGGTCACCGAACACCCGGTGTCGCGGCGAGTGCGAAACCCGCACACCGACTGCGCGAACCGCGCGCGCCCCTCCGAGGCCGAGCCGACTCGGTCTCCATGAAACGCGCAGCAGTTCGCACCACCACCACCACCCGACGCATCCGGAGGTTGCCCATGGCCATGCCCCTGCTCCTGACCCGCCGCCTTGCGACCCCCGCCGGCCGCCCACGCCTGCTGCCGGACCACCACTACGATCCGGACTTGTGCGCCAACGTGGTCGCCGACGGCACCCTGCTCGTCCACGCAGCGGACGCGAACCTGGTTGCGGACTACACCTCCACCCAGGAGCCGTCCGGGCTCAAGGCAGACGACTGACACCCACCCGACCGTCGACTACGTCGGCATCAACCCTCACGACCTGCACCGCCCCGCCCACCAAACCCTGTTCACCACCCTCAACGCCCTGCGCGAGAACGGCCGCGCCATCGACGCGGTGACCGGGACGTTGCCGGCTGCACGGACGGTTGCCGGGCCCATGGCCGGGCCGGTGGTCGGCAACCCCCGTACCGGCAGGGCCCCGAGGGCTTCGGCCCAGCGCTGGAGGACTGTGCCCCGGCCCATGAACACGATGCGCGCGCCGCGCGGCGTGAGGTACCGAGGAACTCGCCGGGCACCGGTCACGCCGGCGGGGTCAGTGCCGCCGCTCCGAAAGAGACGTCGAACCGATCGCACCAGATGGAGACGCTCGTGTAGCGGGCAAGGTCGAGGTCGGCGGGCAGGGTGTAGTTCTGGTTGCCCTTGTTGCCCTTGAGTTCGCCGAGGTTCACATGGGTGCTGTCGTCGAACACCCGCCAGCCGTCCTTGCCCGGCTTGACCGGTGCGTCGGTCAGCCACACCCGCAGGGCCGGTCCGTTGCTGGTGTCGAGATCCTCCAGACGCAAAATGCGCGAGCCGTCGGCGAGGCGCACGATCCGCGCACTGCCCGATGTGGCGTGTTCGTGGCTGATGAACTCACCGGTGGCGAGCGTGCCCGGCCCGGCGGGGGCAGCGGAGGTGACCGGAGCCGATGCGGTCGAGTCGGTCGATCCGGCCGAGGACGCCGGCAGCCCGACCTGAACGGGCGGCGCCGCCGCGACCGGCGGCAGCGTCTCGTCGACCGTGTCGTCCACCCACAACTTCCACGGCTGGAACCAGTAGAACCCGAACCCGACCGCGACCGCTCCCGCGACCAACAGCCCCGACACCCACGGCTTGGCCAACACCCGCAACACTCGCGTCATGGCTGATCCCCCGACGTTCGAAGTCCGACAGCGACACCGAACAGTCAAGCGGAGGAACCGACTCGGACGGAGCCCTCCACATCTTTCCGAACTCTTACGAACCCACCTCCCATGCGGCACTTCCGGCCGGCGGCTATCCCGGATGCACCGAGACGGACATCGCAAGGGTGAGCCATAGCCGAACCCTGAGTTCAGTTCCCGGCGAACCCTGGACGCCATTCTCGACACGACGTCGCCGGGGAGGACGGTGTGCCGCGTGAGCCTGCGCCGTGATCGGGTCCGCTCCGAACGGCCGCCAGTGACCTTTCCGGTGCTCACGAACAAGAGCGGGACGACACCGCACGACCGCGCGGGCAGAACACGAGGTCCGATTCCCGCCGGCGACGCGGTGCCTTCCTCGGCATGGTGACTTGAGCGCCGGCCTGGTGCCCGGCAGCCGTCATCACCTCGTTGCCGACCGGTGCGTCCCTCCCGGCCGGCCTCGGCTTGGGGAATTCTTGGCCGCACCGACGCGATGAAATATCGAAGCTCGGCCCCTGCTGCCGGGAACGTGCGGACCGACGTGAGTTGGGAGAGTCGTCATCATCGAGAATCTGGGAAGCGGTTGGCCGGCCCCACCGTATTACGTGGCAATTCTGAGCACCGTCCTGTCCGGAGAGGACTCGGAGAATTACACGCGATCCGAAGCGAGGATGCTCGAACTCGCGGAGAAACAACCGGGCTACCTGGGACGGGAGTCGGCCCGCACCGCCGACGGTCGCGACTTGACCCTCGTGTACTACGCGGACGAGGAGTCGCTGAAAGCCTGGCGTGACAATGCTGAGCACCGACACGCCCAGCGGCTGGGACGAGAGCGCTGGTACGCCTCCTACGAGGTGCGTGTCGCTCGGGTGGAGCGCAGTTACCGGTTCGAAGCCCCAGCCCCAGCCCCAGCCCCACCCGCAGCCCCGGCCCCGACCCCCGGCACCGTGGCGCGGCCCGCCCGCTCGTCCGGTGGGGAGGCGGAGGCGGATCGACCGGGCGCCGGGCGGCCGAACGGGACGTCGTAGCCCGGGAGTCGGAGCAGGATCCGGTTCGGCAGGGGGCCGGGGAATGATCGCGTCATGTCGGACTTGGTCGGGTGGGTACCGCGCGCTCGATGGTGGACGAACAGATCGTGGTGCTCGGCGACGAACGCGCCGGGCCGCGTCCGGGTCGGATGTCGGCAACCGTGCCGGGCACGGTGCACGCGACCCGGCCCGCGCCCCGGGTCCATCCGCCTCGCCGGCATCCGCCCCCGGGGCCCTCAATCATCGGGGGTGAGGCTCGGTCATAGGGATAGCGGTAGATCCGGCCACTTCGGGTGGCAACGTACGGATTTACGCCAAACCTCACCCGTGTATCCATACGGCTGCAGAGCTATGGGTGGGGTGCCTAGAGTGAACGTGCTTGACGTCGTATCGGTTGTTTCGTACCGAGACGCACCCATCGAGCCGGGGGGCTTGCGATGAGGGACAACGGTAGGCCGGTGCTGGGGTCGGAACCGTTTCAGGGGCCGCCGGCCCGGGCGATCCGGCGTGACGACGGTTCGTACGATGTGGACCGGCCCGATCCGGTCGCCGACGCCTACACCCTGGCCCGCCCGGCCGAGAACGGCGGTGGCGAGACCATCGAGCAGCACATGGACATCGCGTCGTCGACCCTGCCGAAGGGCGTCGACGCCAAGGACGCGGCGCGATACGCGGTCCTGGTCACAGACACGGACGACTGAGGGCGACAGCTCCGGGCAAGCCATCCGCCCCTGCGGCTCGGACCGCGACGATGCGGACGCCGGACCCCGACTGTCGCGCCGGCAGCGGATCGGGCGCATGCAGACGGGCCCGCGCCACCAGGACCGCAACTCGCCGAGTGAGAGGTGAAGACATGTACGCCTACCACCTGATCTACGACATCCCCACCACCAACCCCAGGCAATACCGGGTCCTGGTTGCCTGGAAGAACGTGTACGGGTCCCGCTTCGGCGGCAACCCCACCCAGCCCACCGTTCTGAACGGCTCGGGGCAACTCGTCATTCCCGGAGGCTCCGTCACCGCAGCCGACGTGATCACCGCGGGTCGGATCGAGTTCTTCGAGGAGACCGGCATCGACCTCAGGCAGGACGTCGTGCGTCAACAGATGAAGACCGTCGGCAACGCCTGGTCGCGCGTGCTGGACCAGCAGAACGGCGCCCACTGCGTCTACCAGGAGGTCCAGGACGTCGAGTTCGTCGAGAGGGCCTGCAACACCAACATCCAGGCGCAGGTCCCGCAGGACCAGGAACTCTATTCCGCGCGGGCCTACGACGCCTCGGGCGTCGGCCGACTCTTCGGCGCCGTTCCCTTGGCCGACCTCACCACCGGGTGGCGGGGCACCCAGTACAACACCCTCGACACCAACAGCCAGGCAGTGGCCAGGAGGAAGTCCCAAGCCCCGGGAGACTGGTACGTGACGGCGGTCCAGGGCCTGCAATTCGCACCCTAGCGCCGGGTTCCGCTTTGGGCGGTAGGTGGTGGTCGAACAGTCGGGGGACCCGGCCGATGGTGTGAGCGTGCGCTGCGGGGTTGAAGAGCGTTTCGTATTCGGCCGCGAGGACGTCTACGCGCTGGACGCCGCCACCGGTGCGGGCCCGGTGCGGATCACGCGCGTGGGTCGGGCGGGGGCGGATCGGTCGGCGGTTCCGCGGATCCGTCCTCGCGGCCCGGGCGCGCCGGGTGTTCGTGACGCCGCCGCAGGTCGCCCGGGGTGGTGCCGTGCCAGCGGTGGACGGCGCGGCGCAGGGCACGCGCGTCGCTGAAGCGCGCGCGGGCCGCGATCGTTCGCATGGGGATGTCGCTGTCGCGGATGAGGTCCATGGCGAGTTCCTCGCGCACCGCTTCCACTTCGTCGCGCCACGTGGTGCCGAGCTCGCCGAGTCGGCGTTGCAGCGTCCGCGGGCTGAGTGCCATCCGCCGGGCGACCGAGGCCAGGGACAGGTCGGGGTCGTGGAAGGTCGCGCGGAGCGTGGTGCGGAAGGTGCCGTGCCAGCCGAGGACCGGCTTGGCCGATGCGATGGTCATGTCCGCGTGGCTGCACAGGACATCCTGTAGGCCCGGCTGGGTTTGCGGCATCGGGGCGTGCGCGTCCTCGGCGAGGTAGGTGATCGAGTTGACCTGGGCGCCGAACTCGATGTTCCGGGTGCCCAGGAGATCGGTCAGCGGCCCGAGCGTGTTCGGCGGTCGGTGTCGGAAGGTGACGCGCACCGGGACGACGGGACGCCGCAGCCCCTCGGTTGCCCGGCGGTTGATCAACGGCAGGACGAACTGCTCGACGGCGGCGACCACATCGGGTTCGGCGGGGCCGGTGGAGTGCGTCACGGTGAACAGGCGGCCGTCGTCGGTCACGTGCAGCTTCTCCGCGCCCGGATCCCCGATGACCGTGACGTAGCCGCAGCCGGTGCGAAGCGATTCCGCGAGTGTCGCGCCGGATGTGAACAGGTAGTCCCACACACCGAAGGTACCCATCGGGGCCAGTTGCACGGCGTGCATGCCGGCGTGCACCGCGGGGCGTCCGAGGACGATCTGTTCCCACAGCAGGAGTGCGGTGGGTGTGGACACCCGAGCGAACTCGTCGGCCAGGACGGTGTCGCCGACGTCGGGTAGTCGTATCAGCCTGGCCGGATCCATCCCCGCCTGGCGCGCGGCGTCGACCATGAAGCGCCCCATGCGGGCGGAGACGGTTCCGTTGAGCACAGTGTCCGAGGCTAGATCACGATCGGTCCCGCGTCGATGGTGGCCGTCTCGTTGGCATGTGCCGTCCCTTCGGTGGCATGCCGGGTCCCTCCTCCGGTCGGGGTGGCGACCATACGGTCGAAGAGTCACAGAACGAGCCGCGGCGAACCGCGGTCGGCCCGCAACGGTGCCGCCCGACGGGACGTGCCGCGTAGCTTCCCGAGCGAAACGGAACCCTGTTGTGAACGACCCCACCACGCGCATCGCGAAGCTCTTCGCGCGCTGCGAAAGCCTGCGCGGCACGTCGTACGACTCGACGCCGCCGTCGGCCCCGCGCGCCGACACGCACCGCACGGCCGGCGTGCGGTGAGCCGTTGTGCGAGCGGCCTGGTACGAGCGCCACGGTCCGGCCCGCGATGTCCTGATCCTCGGCGAGTTGCCGACACCGTTCCCCGCGCCGGGCGAGGTCCGGGTCCGGGTCGCCGTCTCCGCAGTGCATCGGTGCGACACCCGCAAGCGGCAGGGGACGCCGAAGTCGGTCATGCGGTTTCCCCGGGTCGTCCCCCACGACGACGGCGCGGGAGTCATCGACGCGGTGGGGCGGGGTGTCGACGCGCGCCGGCTGGGGGAGCGCGTCTGGGTCTACCTCGCGCAGTCCTACCGGCCGTTCGGCACCGCCGCCGAGTACACCGTTGTGCCCGACCAGCAGGCTGTTCCGCTGCCGGCGGGGATCCCGTTCGACCAGGCGGCGGGGTTGGGCAGGCCGGGCATCACCGGTCACCGGGCGATCCTCGGTGACGGGACGGTGACCGGGCAGACGGTCGTGGTCACCGGTGCGCTGGGCTCGGTCGGCCGCAGCTCCCTCGCGGTGGGCCGGCGCGCGGGGGCCACGGTGGTCGCGGCGGTGCGCCAGGGGGCCCAGGTCGCCCGGGCGTTGGCTGCGGGGGCGCATCACGCCGTCGACCTGACGTCCGGTCAGGTCGCCCGACGGATCCGCGAGTTGGCGCCGGACGGCGTCCACCGCGTCGCCGATTGCGCGTTCACCGACAACCTCGCGACGTGGTTGGAGACGCTCGCGTACGGCGGGACCATCGCGACCTATGCGAGCGGCCGCAGCCCGGCCCCGGTGCCGTTCCGGTTGCTTGCGGTCAAGAACGTCACCGTGCACTTCCTGGGCAACGACGATTTCCCGGACCACGCCAACCACGCCGCCGCGGTGGAGCTCACCGCCGCACTGTGCGCGGGGGACCTGTGCTTTCCCGACGTCCGGCGCTTCGCCCTCGACGACATCGTCCAGGCCCACGAGGCCGCCGAACACCCCGCGACCCGAGGCCGCGTCGTCGTCACACCGTAGGCGGCCATCCCCGGGAACAGATTTCCCATTCTAATGGGTAGAGACTGCTGTGAGCATTAGGTAGGCTCTTTCCGATCGCCTCCACCCATCACCATCCGAGGAGCAAGGACGAGATGAGCACCATCAAGGCACTGCAGACCGGCCACGTCGGCCTCAACGTCACCGACCTCGACCGTTCCGTGTCGTTCTACAAAGCCGTGTTCGGGTTCGACGTCGCGGCCGAGGGCAAGGAGGCCGACCGCCGGTTCGCCTTCCTGGGCCGCGACGGGAAGCTGCTGGTCACCCTGTGGCAGCAGAGCGAGGGGGCGTTCCCGGCCGACCGGGCCGGCCTGCACCACCTGTCGTTCCAGGTCGAGACCATCGACGAGGTGAAGGCCGTCGAGCAGATCCTGCGCGGCCTCGACGCGCAGTTCGCGTACGACGGCGTGGTACCGCACGGCGAGAACGGCACGTCGGGCGGCATCTTCTTCACCGACCCGGACGGCATTCGTCTGGAGATCTACGCCCCGACCGGCGCCGACCCGTCCGACGCGCCCACCGAGGGCGCGCCGACCTGCGGCTTCTTCTAAACCCGCGCGGCGGTCGCGCCGCAACAGCCAACCGCAACACCGATTCGGGAGGAACGCCGTGGCAACCCATTACGAACCCGGAGAGATCGCCGTCCAAGAGCGCGCCGGTCTGACCCGTCAGGCATCACACGCGCTGGCCGGAATCGGCGACACGATCCCACCGGTCGCCGCGGCGTTCCTCGCCGACCAACCCGTGATCATCGTCGGCGGCACGGACCGCGAGGGACGCATCTGGGCGACGCAACTGACCGGCGCCCCGGGATTCCTGCGGGTTCCCCACCCGGGCACCCTGATCGTGGACGCGCTGCCGATCCCCGAGGACCCGCTGGCCGAACTGCTCTCCGGCCCGGCTCGGGTCGGCATGATCGCCATCGAGCCCGCGACCCGCCGTCGCATGCGGGTCAACGGGCACTCCACCCCGGCGGACGGCGGGCTGAGGGTCGACTTGGACCAGGTCATCGCCAACTGTCCCAAATACATCCAAAGGCGCGACGCCCGAATCGTCGACACCCCCGGCGGCGCGACACGCGCGCGTGCGGTCCGCCGGGGCACCGCGCTCACCACCGGGCAGCAGGACATCGTCCGCGCCACCGACACCTTCTTCGTCGCCACGTCCGACGGGTCCGGCAACGCGGACGCCTCGCACCGCGGCGGGAATCCGGGTTTCGTCCAAGTACTGTCGCCGACCCTGCTGCGCTGGCCCGACTACCTCGGCAACGCCATGTTCCTCACGCTCGGCAACCTCGAATCCCACCCGGCCGCCGGCCTGTTCGTCCCCGGCTGGGACAACGGTTCGTCGCTGCACCTGTCCGGTACGGCACGCACCGTCTGGGACACGGACGAGATCGCCGCCGTCCCGGGCGCCCAGCGCCTCGTCGAGTTCACCGTGCACGACGTGGTCGAGATCGCCGATGCCGTGCGGCTGCGCTGGAGCGCCCCGGAGTACTCGCGTTTCAATCCCCCTGTCGCCTGACCCTGTAAGGGAGTTCGCCCATGCGTATCACCGTGGACATGACGGTGTGCGAGAGCCATGGCCAATGCGTCTTCGCCGCACCGGACGTGTTCGCCTTCGACGACGACGACTATCTCGTCTACGACGCGGAACCCCCCGCCGCCCTGGCCGAGCACGTCCGCACCGCCGCCTCGATGTGCCCGGTCCGCGCCATCACCATCGCCGAGGACAGCGCATGAGGCGCATCGTGATCGTGGGCGCGTCACTGGCGGGCCTGCGCGCCGCACAGGCGCTGCGCGCCGAAGGGTTTCGCGGCACTCTGACCCTTGTCGGCGCCGAGCCCCATCTCCCCTACGACCGGCCGCCGTTGTCCAAGCGGCAACTGACCGATGCGGCGCGGCCCGAGGACGGCGACCTGCCGATCCCGCCCGACCTCGACGCGACCTGGCTGCTCGGCACCCCGGCCGAGGCCCTCGATCCGGTGGGCCGCACGGTCCGACTGGCCGACGGCCGCGAACTCGACTACGACGGACTGGTCATCGCCACCGGTGCCGCCGCTCGGACCCATCCGGCCGGCCACGTCCCCGACGGGGTCCACATCCTGCGCGGGCGCGACGACGCGGCGGCACTGCGGACCGAACTGCGTGCGGGCCGGCGGATCACCGTGGTCGGCGGCGGCTTCCTGGGCAGCGAGATCGCCGCGGCCGCCCGCGGTCGCGGGCTCGACGTCACCCTGGTGGTGTCGACCGCCCAGCCGTTGGCCCGCCTGGTGGGGGAGCAGGTCGGCGCCTACGTTGCCGAGTTGCACCGAGGCGCCGGAATCGCCCTGGTGACCCATCGGACCGCGCTGGGCTTCACCGGGAATCCCGCCCTGACCCAGGTCGTCCTCTCGGACGGCGACACCATCGACGGCGACCTCGCCGTCCTCGCCCTGGGCGCCGAGCCCAACACCGGGTGGCTCGCCGGATCGGGCCTGCTGGTGGCCGGGGGCTTGGCATGCGACCCGTGCCTGCGGGTGCTGCACGAAAACGGTGCGTCGCTGCCGAACGTGGTCGCGGCGGGCGACGTCGCGATGTGGCCGCACCCACTCGCCGACGGCGCGTCGATCGCGCTCGGCCACTGGAGCAACGCCGCCGAACAAGCCGCGGCGGCCGCGCGCACCCTGCTCCGCCGCGACGACGCCCGGCCGTTCACCGCGGTGCCGTCCTTCTGGTCCGACCTGCACGGGTCCACGCTGCGCGCCGTCGGCCTGCCGGCCCTCGCCGACGAGCACCGAGTCGCTCGGTACGACCTCCTCGGCCGCAAGCTGGAGGTCACGTACCACCGCGCGGGGCACCTCGTCGGCGCGGTGACGGTCGGCCGTCCCGGCCGACTCGCCGCGTACCGCCGCATCCTGACCGAAGAACTGCTCCAGGCAGCCTGAGCACGAGCCCTTCCCGGCCGACCGGCGCTCTCGGCACAGGCATACCGCCATGCTCCATGCCGATGCGCGGGCGTGCCCATCCGCCGGGCGGTCACGGTCACGGTCCTATGCCCGTGCCGTGGTTCCCGTTGCTCGCGGCGATGTCACCGACCGGCCGCGTGTTCACGGACCGGGGACGGCGCGTACCCCGTGTGGGTGGGCCGTTGCTCGGCCGAGGAGGTGGTCGGCGTCGTAGTGCTCGGGGAGCGGATGCCCACCCTGCTGCCATAGAAGGCCGACGTCCGAGCGGCCGGAGGGGGCGATGTACATCCGGCGAGGTGTCCCGTCGCCGCGGCGGCCCTCCGGTTGCGAGTGTGGGCATGGTCGGTCGGTCGGCCCGGAAGAACCGCTCCACCAACGACATGTGGTTGCCACCGGCGTGGGCGGCGACCGCCTCGATGTCGGCGGGTTCGGTGTCGAAGCCGCCCGACCGCTCGACCACCGAGCGGGCCAGGCTCCATGAGGCGAGGGAGGATTCGTCCGACGGACGTCCGCTTCGTGCCGCGGTTCGGCGGATGGCGCAGCGGGTGGCGAGTGCGCGGAGTCCGGGTGGGGTGCGTGCGCCGACGGGGAGGCCGGGTCCGAGCCCGGCATCGCGTCGGGTCCGTGTGTCGGGTGCGTTGTCGGGGCGGCCGGTTAGTGTGCGCGGCCGGCAGCGGTGTGCGGACTGCGGCACCTGGGCCTGATGAACAGCCCGACCCAGAACGACATCGCCGCCGCCGTCGCCGGCGCGCCCGTACTCGCTCGACTGACCTCCCTCGACCTGTCGATGGGAACTCTCGACGACACCGGCGTCCAGGCCCTGCTCGACGGACAACCCCTCACCCACCTGCGGTCACTGTCCCTACGCCACCACTACATCGGCGACACCATGCAACAACGGCTGAGCGAGCACCTGGAACCCGCGGGCGTCGCGGTCGACCTGTCCGATCCCCGGGAACGCACGGTTTGGACCGACCCCGTGGAACACCACGAGCGGAGCGTCCTGAACGGCGAGGACGGTCGGTACATCGAAGTCTCGGAGTAGACCCGCCCGGATCCCACCCGACCACCGCGACGTCGCGCGTCTCGTACCCCGTCCACCGACGCCCCGACGCGTTCGCACGCGTGGTTCGGCGGCGCCAGGTGGAGGGGCCTGTTCCCTGAACCGAGGTTCTGTGGCCGACGCTTGAGCGCGGCCGGCATCGTGCGGCTTCGGGACCCGCGGCGCAACTCCCCTGGCACATCGGCGAGACCGGACCCGGCTCACCGACATCTCGTCCGCCGCGACCGTCGGGCGAATCACCCGACGGCGCGGTCACTCAACGCGACCGCTTGCGCACCGCGCGGCCGTCCGGCCCGACTCCGCCGGGCTGCATCGCGTCGACGACGGACCACTCCGTGTCCCTCTTGCGCCGCGGGCGCGGGCCGCGCGTCCCTTCCCTGCCTCCGAATCCACGATCGGTGGCGCACGTCACACGACGGCGCTGTCACAGGCACCGGAACGGCGGTGTCTCAAGGGGCAGCAAGGCGCGGGCGAAAGATCCACATCGCGCGCGACGCACGAGGGAGGACGACGTCATGTCCCGAGAGCGCGGGAGACGGGAGAGGTAGACCTCGCATGAGTGCCGAAAAATCGACGATCAACGTCGGCAAGAACGGCGAAGCCGCCCACGGTTCCATTCCGGACAACAGGGCCGTGCGCGCCGCCGACGCCCTCGACGCGAGACTGGGTCTGTACCGCGGCGGCGGCAAGTACATCCGAAAAGTCTTCCCGGACCACTGGTCCTTCATGCTGGGGGAGGTCGCGCTCTACAGCTTCGTCACGTTGCTGTTGTCCGGCGTGTTCCTGACGTTCTTCTTCCAGCCGAGCGCGCAGGAGGTCGTCTACGACGGCTCCTACATGCCGTTGCAGGGCGTGCACATGTCGCAGGCGTACGCCTCGACCCTGGACATCAGCTTCGACGTCCGCGGCGGCCTGATGGTCCGTCAGATCCATCACTGGGCCGCGCTGGTCTTCATCGCGGCGTTGTTCGTGCACATGTTCCGGCACTTCTTCACCGGTTCGTTCCGCAAACCGCGCGACGTCAACTGGCTGTTCGGCTTCCTCCTGCTGGTGCTGGCGATGCTCAACGGCTTCGCCGGCTACTCGCTGCCGGACGATCTGCTCTCCGGTACGGGACTGCGCGTCGCGGACGGCGTCGTTCTGGCGATCCCCGTGGTCGGCACCTATCTCCAGTTCTTCCTCTTCGGCGGTGAGTTCCCCGGCGACGACGCCATCCCACGGCTGTTCACGTTGCACGTGCTGCTGGTGCCCGCCCTCATGGTGGCGCTGGTGACCATCCACCTCATCCTCGTCTTCTACCACAAGCACACCCAGTTCCCCGGTCCCGGACGTACCGAAGGCAACGTCGTGGGGCAGCCGTTCGTGCCGGTCTACGTCGCCAAGGCAGGCGGCTTCTTCTTCATCGTCTTCGGCGTCATGGCGCTGCTCGGCGGCCTGGTCCAGATCAACCCCATCTGGTCGTACGGGCCGTACAACCCGGGGCAGATCACCGCGGGATCCCAACCCGACTGGTACATCGGGTTCCTCGAGGGCGCCCTGCGCATCATGCCGAACTGGGAATGGACCGCGTGGGGCCACACGGTCAGTTTCAACATCCTGATTCCCGCCGTCATCGTCCCCGGCGTGCTCTTCGTCCTCCTGGGTGCGTACCCCTGGATCGAAGCGTGGATCACCGGCGACAAACGTGAACACCATCTGTTGGACCGGCCGCGGAACATGCCGGTCCGTACCGGGCTCGGCGCCGCCTGGATCGCCGCCTATGGCGTGCTGTGGGTGTGCGGCAGCAACGACATCATCGCCACACACTTCCATCTGTCTATCAACACGATCACCTGGACGGGACGGATCGCCTTCTTCGTCGCACCGGTGCTCACGTACAACGTCACCGTTCGCTGGTGCAAGGGCCTGCAACGCCGCGACCGCGACAAGGTCCTGCACGGACGCGAGACCGGTGTCATCAAGAAGCTCCCGCACGGCGAGTTCATCGAGATCCACGAGCCGCTGGACGCCGCAGCGCGACACGTCCTCACCGCCCACGAACAGTACGAGCCCATCGAACTCGATCCGCCCGCGGACGAGAACGGCGTGATCCGCCGGGCGAAACCGACCCAGCGGCTGCGCGCGCGCCTGTCCCACTGGTACTTCGCGGATCAGATCCGCAAGCCATCAGCCGCGCAGGGCCTGGCCGGAGTCGGTGCGCCGCACGGCCACGGAGAGATTTCCGCCGGGCACGGGTCCGGGTCCGACCAGTGACCCCGGAACCGGGAGAAACCCGCATGCGCCCGACGCCACAGCTCGCCCGTACACGCGACGATGTGCCCGCCCACCGTCCGAATTCCGACCTGCTGCTGATCCGGGCCGTGCACGACGCGCTGCGCCGAGACCTGCACCGTCTCGTCATCCGGTCGCTCATGTGTCCTCCGGTGGTCTCGCCGGGCTGGAACAGGTTCCTGCGCCACCTGACCACCACTCTCGACGCCGATGCCGCCGTGCTCTGGCCCGTTCTTCGCAAGCGGCAGCTTCCCGGCCCCCACCACGAGCTCGTCGCCGCCGAAATGGAGCGCCGGCGTCGCCGTATCACCCTGCTCGCGGCGACCGTCGACGACTGCCTGACCGGTCGTGGGCCGGCGAGCCGCACGGCCGAATACATGGCCGACCTGGACACGGCACTGACGGGTTACCTCGACTACGAGCAGGCAGTCGTCCTGCCGCTCGCCGCGAACGTCATCACCGCAGGCGAGTGGGCGGACCTGGACGCCGCCCAACGCCACCCCCTCGGAGTCACCAGCGGAGTGGCGCTGTGCGCCTGGCTCATCGACGACATGCCGCCCGACCGACAGCAGGCAATCCGCAAGCTGTTCCCTCCCGCGGTGCGGCTGGCTCACCGGTGGGTCGGAGACCGTCACAGGCGCCGCACTCGCCTGGCAGGACTTCGTTACGCGTCGTCCGACGTGCCCGACGGGAGCATGTTGTAGGCGCGGACATGCGGCGGATTCGGGCCTGCGGGCGGGGCGGAGTTCGCGGCGGGTGTGTGTTCGCGTCGGTGCGGCGTGGAACGGGCCCTCACCTCGTACTGCGGCATCTCCTCGATCCCGCCGGGCCACGGACACCGCTGGATTCCACCGAAACCAGTCGGTCGATACCGTCGGCCCGTCGCGCCCGCGGCTGTTGACGCGGGGTCAGCCGGCCGGGGGACGGGCCGGTGTGGTCCGCGGGTGAGCGACCCGGGCGCGATGACGGGCCCGTTGCATCCGGCGCTCCTCCGCCGCGGCGAGCACCGTGGCCCCGGCCTCCGCCCCGGCGTCGAACGGTGCCGGGGAGAAGCGGCCGTCGCAGGCCCGCACGTGCCGTTCCCAGTCGTCCTGCCAGAACTCCACCGTCCAGCCCGGCCACAGCTTCGGTACCTCGTATGCCTGCGGGCAGGAAGAGAGGGACCACCACCCCATGCGGCGGCGAGCCGGATCCAGGTGGATGCCGGAGTTCACGCGCAGGTGACACACTCCGTGCTCGGGGGCGTCCGCCAGGCGGTCGAACAGGGAGGTGCCCTCGCGGACGGGGTGGTCGAAGACGCCGGAGGCGATGTGGCAGTGGTCGGTGCCGACCGTGACCACCACATCGTCCGGGTCCGGCCAGGCCGGGTCCTCGTCCTCGGGGGTGAGGAACGGGGCCACGGAGAGGGCGGATTCGCGGCAGCGGACGTACTCCGGATCCAGCCCGACGTACCCGCGCAGTTCGGCCGCGCCGTCGTACAGCCAGTCGACCTCCCAGCCCTGCCACGCCGCCCGGATCAGTGCGAAGGTGGCCGCGCGGTGCCGGAGTTCGGTGCTCGGTCCGTCCCAGGCGAAGAACAGCAGCACCCTCCGGCCGAGGTCGAGCAGTACCCCGCCTTGGGCCATGGTGTCGTCCAACCACCGGTCGTCCCGGCGGAGTTCGGGAAGCAGGGCGAGTACGGCCTCCGGCCCGTCCAGCAGGTCGAGGTCGATCCCGACCGCCCAGCCGGTCCGGTACAGCTCGTGCGTGCCGTTCTCACGGACCACGATGACGTTGGCTCTGTCTCCCATACGGACAGGATGGACAGAACCACTGGCTGCCGACCACCCGAAATTTCGGCGGCTCGGCGACGCCCCGGCCGGCGGCCGCCCGCCACACATGTTCCGGCACGGCGGCGCCTGGTGGCTGGGAATCATCGAGCACTTCGACCCCGGATGCGGCAACCTCGCCGCCCTCGCGGACTGCGTGGTGGTCTCCGCGGACTACCGACTGGCGCCCGAATACCCGTACCCCGTCCCGCTGGAGGACGCCATCGCGGCATGGTTGTGGCTGCGCGAGCACGCGACGGCGCTGGGCGTCGATCCGACCAGGATGTCGATCGGCGGCGGCAGGCGGTCCGCTTGTGCCGCGCCCCGTCGCACCGCGTGGGCAGGTGGGCGATCAGCTCGGTGGCGACACCCGGCGTCGGTGGTCGGGCGGCAGCATCGACTCGTCGAGCGCGGGGTCCCCTCCCGTGATGGTGAGTTTCTCGATTCTCGCGGGGCGGGACGTCGATGAGACCGGCCACCAAAGCCGTTGCGGTCGACGGTGACGCGGTACACGCACCCGATCCGGCCGTCCCGCGTGGCCATGCCTGTCGGACACGGTGTCGACCTCCGGTGCCGCGCGATGTGTCCGACGTGGTGCGGGACCGTGCGGGGGACGGTTCACGTCACAGGGGTGGGGCGCGGAGGAGCATGAGGGCGGTGTCGTCGGAGGCGTGGCCTCTGGCGTGGTCGGCGACCGCGCGGGAGAGGTGGTTCACCGTCGCGGTGGCGTCCAGGCCACGGGTGGCGCCGAGGGTTGCGGCGAGGCGTTGTTCGCCGAACATGGGGTGTCCGCGTCCGGCGCGGGCTTCGGTGATGCCGTCGGTGTACAGGAGCAGCGCGTCGCCGTGGGCGAGTCGGAAGCGGGTCTCGGTCAGGCGGACGTCGTTGATGAAGGCGCCGACGAGGGTGCCGGGGCAGTGGACTTCCTCGACGCCTCCGTCGGCGCGGCGGATGAGCGGGGGCGGGTGGCCCGCGCTGGAGAGACGACCGCTGATGCCGTCGGGACCCGGGCGCAGGAGGGCGAGGGCGGCGCTGAGGAAGCGGTCGTCGGTGCGTTGCTCGACCAGGGCTTGGTGCAGGCGGTGCAGGACCTTGGCGGGGGCGGGGTGTTGGGTGGCCTCGGTGCGGATCGTGTAGTGGGCCAGTGCGGTGATCTTGGCGGCTTCGATGCCTTTGCCGCAGACGTCGCCCATGACTGCGCACCAGTCGTTGCCGCGGGTGTGGAAGAGGTCGTAGAAGTCGCCGACGACATCGGTGCCGGTGACGTCGGCGGCCAGGTATATCGCGGCGACGTCCAGGCCCGTGACGGTGGGCAGGCGTGGTGGCAGGAGGTTGTCCTGGAGGGTTCGGGCGAGTGCGGCGGAGGCGCGGCCGGCGTCGCGTTCCCGGGTCAGGGCCTGGCGCAGGGCGATCTCGGAGGAGGCCGCGCGGGCCACGGTCTGCAGTGCCTGGAGTTGGGCGGTGGTGAAGGGGCGCGGATGAGTGTCGACGACGTAGAAGCCGCCGAGGACGTGTCCTTCGGTGGAGAAGAGGGGGTAGCCCGCCCAGGCTCCGATCCGCGCCGCGGACAGGACCTCGAAGCCGTCGACGCGGGGCGCGTAGCGGGCGTCCTCGGCGATCAGGGGTGCGCGGGTGGTGATCAACAGGTGGCAGGGGCTGTCCGCGAGCCGGTTCTCGCGGGCGGCGGCGTCGGGGTCGATGCCGATCGCGCTCTTCCAGAACGCGCGCTCGGAGTCGGCGACGGTGAGGAACGCCGCGCGGGCGCCGGTGATGGTCAGGGCCAGGCGGGCGAGATCGTCGAAGAACTCCTCCGGCAGGCTGTCGAGCAGGCCGCCCGCGGTCACCGCCGCGAGTCGCTCCGGATCGGACACGGCGGCCGACGGTTGCGCGGTGATGTTCGAGGTGGTCGGGTCTCGGGTCGTTTCGATGGGCGTCATGTCGTCCTCTTGGGATGGATCCGAGTCGGGTCCGAAGGTTCGCGGCGGGGCTTTGGGGTTTCGGGCGTGCCGGGAGGGCTTCCTGCGGTCAGGGGCGGCCGGCTCTCGTGTCGTCGTCGTCCTCGGTGTGGAAGCGCAGTCGGCGGTCGAGGACGGCTCGGGCGGTCTCCAAGAGGGGCGTGTCGTGGCCGAAGGCGTACGCGCGCAGTCGCACCAGGGCTTGGGCGGGCGTGATGCCCAGTTGTGCGCTGACCATGCCGGTGGCTTGGTGGACCTCGGCGAAGTGCAGGCCCTGGCCCTCGGCGAGCAGCGCGGTGGGGGCGTCGGGGTGCGCGGCGGCGCCGATCAGGAGAGAGCCCAGGGATCCGGCCAGGACGAACGCGTCGGTGAGTTGACCGGGGTTCATCGGGCCGGACGCGGCGCGGTGGCCGGTGAGTACGCCCAGGACGATCACTCCCACTCGTAGGGGGAAGGCGAAGACCGCGTGCACGCCGAGGTCCATGATGGCGGGGAGCAGTCCGGGCCAGCGGGTCGGTGAGATCGTGGAGAGTTCGGCGGCGAGGAAGAGTGTGCCGCGGGCTGCGTCGGTGCTGGGTCCTTGGCCCTGGGTGAGTTGCAGGTCCTCCAGCGGCGCGGTCAAGTTGCCGCAGGATTGCAGGAGTTCGGGGGGTGGACCGGTGGGGGCGAGGAGGAAGGCCAGTCCGTCCAGGCCGAGGGAGTCGGCGCACTCGGGCAGGGGGAGCGGGCCCAGGCCGGGGCCCGCTCGGGCCTGTTGGCCGAGCAGGTATCGGGCCATCGCGCGCTGTGGCACCGAGGTCATCGCGGATCCCGCTGCCTGGCGGCGGTGGCACCACCCGGCGGTGTGTCAGGCACCGGGACCGAGCAGGGCGGCCGGATCCGCGGTGCCGTCCAGGATCGCCCGGGCGACGTCGGTGAGTCGGACGCCGTGGGCGTGGGCGTGGTCGCGCAGCAGCCGGAACGCCTGGTCGACCCCGATGCCGCGGTGGTGGGCGAGGAAGCCGTTGGCCTGCTCCACCACGATCCGGCTGTCCAGGGTGGCCTGCAATTGGGTGGCCACGGTCATCTGCTCGTGTACGGCCCGGTGTTGCAGCACGCCGATGGTGGCGGTGTCGGCCAGGGCCTGTCCCAGGCGCAGTTGCGCCTGATCGAGTGGGCCGGAGCGGTCCCGGAAGAGGTTGAGGGCGCCGATCGTGGTCTCGTGCAGGCGCAGCGGGGCGGCGACCACGGAGGTGAAGCCCATGGCCAGCGCGTGCGGGGTGAAGCGTGGCCATCGTTCTCGTGCCCTGTGGGTATCCAGCGCGACGTCGGAGACCGGGGCGCCGGTGTGGCAGCAGTCCCGGCACGGCCCTTCGTCCCACTCGATGCTCGCCAACTCCAGGCCGCGGGTGCGTTCATCGGACGCGGCGGCTTCCACGACCCGGCCGTCGGGCGTGGCCAGCATGACCCCGGCCGCCGCCACGTCCAGCAGTTCGACGCAGTGCTCGGCGAGGGTGTGCAGAAAGTTGATGACGTCGAAATCCCGCACCAGCGTGTCCGCGAGATCCACGAACGCCGCCGCCAGTAGTTCCTCACGCGGTCGAACGGACACCACAGCCTCGGTTCCCCACGGTCCGTGGTCGACCTGAAGAGAATCGGCCCGGTATGGATTCACTGGTCAGTATCGTCCGGATCGCCTCTCGCGTCCACGGCACCTCTTCGCGCTCGGGTCGCGTTCGCCCGCGCGCACGCGAAGGTTGCCGATGCGCGACCGGCGCGCGACCGGCTCGGGCGTTGATCCGTGGGTCGGTTCGGGAAACGTCCTTGCCCGGTCTCGGCGCGGGCGACGTCGTGCCGACCCCCGGTGGTGTGTCACGGTCGACGTGAGCGCCCGAAGCCGCTCGCGAACTCGCGTCCGTGGAGATCGACTTCGACGGTCAGGGTGGCGGATGTCCGGCCCGCCGGGGTCGACGATGCCGTAGGTGGTGCACGCCGGGAGGTCAGCGGTTCGTACCGGTGGGCTCGCCGAGGGCCGCGCGCACCCAGTCGTGGGCGCTTCCGGGATCGAGAGCGGCGAGAAAGTCCGTGAGCGTGCCGTCCCAGCTGCGTCGTGCACGGTCGGCGGCTGCTGCCGCGACCGTCTGCCGCGTGTCCACGCGGTCGGTTTGTTTTCAAGACGGCGGCTCGCGCTTCATGCGGCGGTGGTGGGGGCGGCGGTCCTCGACCGGCAGGCAGTGGAACTCGGGGCGAGCTGCGGCCCGGATGACGTCGGCCACCTCGTCCATTCGCAGATCCATGATGATCGGAGCCGTGGCCGGAAAGGTCGGCTTCACCAGTACCAACGGCTGCATCCTCGCGTTCCGCGCGGCCCGGTCTCGTCGAACTCCTGCCGGCCGTTCCCGCCGCCTGGCAGGCGTCCGGCAGTGTCGAGGGCGTTGGGGTACGCGGCGGGTTCACCGTGGACTTCGCCTGGACCGCCGGCGTGGTCACCACGCTCAGCCTGCACCGTACGGCCGGGGCGGACACCCCCGTTCGAGTCGGGTGCCTGGGAGTGGGACGTCCGGCTCGCCCCGGGAGGATCCGTCACCCTCACCCCAGAGGTTCCTCCGGCGGTTTTCGGCAGGCTCACGGTGAACCGCGACCGCACGCCGCCGGTCAAGGTCCTGCTCAACTTCACCCAGCGGGTGGAGCTTTGGCCCGGGAGCGAGAGACCGTCCTCGTACCGAGGTTGATCGACCCGACGCGCGCCCCGTCAGGCCCCTGCGGGCGAGGCCGCCGGTCCGGGCGCGTCGGGGGCTCGATCGATTCCTTGACATCCGTCACCGCGCTCCGTAGTTTCTCAATGTCTTTGCTTGCAAAGCAAAGGCTTTCTCCTGTCGATGCTAGCCGAGAGGCATCCCATGTCGGAGCAACACCCGGGACCAGCGGATTTCAACGCACACGTCATCGCGGAGTTCCGCGCCAACGGTGGTCGGGTGGGCGGAATGTTCGAGGGCGCGTCTCTCGTCCTGCTCACCACGGTCGGCGCGCGCACCGGCCGCCCGCGCACCAACCCCGTGGTACGGGCATCCGATGGCGACCGGACCTTGATCTTCGCGTCGAACGCGGGCGGTCCAAACCATCCCGACTGGTATCACAATCTGCTCGCGCGGCCACAGGTCGCCGTCGAGGTGGGCATCGACGACGCGGGGCGTGCCGTCGTCGAGACCTACGCCGCAGAGGCGATACCCCTTGCGGGCGCCGAACGCGACCGCCTCTTCGCGGCCCAGTGCGACCGCGATCCGGCCTTCGCGGTCTATCAGGCCGGAACGTCGCGGGTGATCCCGGTGGTGGAGCTCCGCCGGATCGAGACTGCGGCAACCGATGAGGACAGAGCGTAAAGGCTTCTTGGGCGGGCCGTCCGCCGACCGGGCTCTCCCGAGCCGATCGGGCCGGCGACGTCCCGGTCCGGGTTCGTTGCCGTAACGCTTCGCGGATCGACTGCCTCGCGCCGGGTCGAGCCAGGGCACCGAACGCCGTGGCCCCCCTTCGACAACGGATGAGGACACGGGCCGGCGCCGGGCCGCGGCGATGATCCGCGCCCAGCCTCCCGGGACGCAGATTGCGAAACCACCGATCGGCCGATGCCCCCGCAGCGTCGGCCGATCGACGATGCGCCGGCGCGGCCCCGGCCGCAACAACCCAGGGCAGTCGGCCTCCGCAGGACTGGGCCGACTGCTCGGCCCTGAGCCTGAGAGCCGCGGCGCCACTCCGAAACCTGCTGTACCGGCGACACGAAGGCCCGCGAGACCGGGCGGTCTTGACGTGCCTTCCCGCGCCGAAGCGACCTTGCGTACAACGCGATGTGTGTCGAACGACGGCACGCCGAAATCAGGGAGCCCCCCATGCCCAGCTCCACGCAGGATCCGAGCTCCACGCAGGATCCGAGCACGAGACACGAGGACCCGGTGGCGGATCCGCGCTACAGCCCGCGTCGATGGGCCGCGCTCGTCGTGACGCTGGCCGCCGTGTTGATGGACATGATCGACGCGACCGTGCTCAACGTGGCACTGCCGTCGTTGCGCGACGACCTGGGCGCCTCGTCGGCACAGGTGGAGTGGGCGATCGCCGGATACACCCTCGCGTTCGCCGCCGCCATGATCACCGGGGGCCGGCTCGGCGACATGTACGGGCGCCGTCGGGTGTATCTCGCCGGGCTCGGGAGCTTCGTCGCCACCTCCGCTTTGGCGGCCTCGGCCACCGGACCGCAGATGTTGATCGCGGCGCGCGTACTCCAAGGCGTGGCCGCGGCCTTGATGGTGCCGCAGGTCCTTGCCATGCTCCAGGTCGAGTTCCCCAAGTCCGAGCATGCCAAGGCGATGTCGATGTACGGCATGTGCTTCGCCCTCGGCGGTCTCGGGGGCCCGCTGCTGGGCGGAGTACTGCTCGACGCCGACCTGTTCGGCCTCGGCTGGCGACCGATCTTCCTCGTCAACATCCCGATCGGCATCGCGGCGTTCATCGGCGCCGTCGTACTCACCCGGGAATCCCGCTCCGAGCAGGCACTGTCCGCGGACGTACGCGGCACCGCCATCGCCACGGCGGGCCTGCTCGCCCTGCTCTACCCCTTGGTCGAGGGGCGCCCGTTGGGATGGCCGCTGTGGATCCTGACGGTAACGGCCGCCTGCCCCCTCCTGTTGTGGCTGTTCGTCCGACACGAGCGGATCCTTGCTCGCCGCGGGGGATCGCCTCTGGTGGATCCGGCCCTGTTCCGTCACCGCAGCGTAATCGGCGGACTCTCGGTGGCCGTGCTCTTCTTCTGCGGGACCGCGTACACGTTGGTGCTCACAGTGCACCTCCAGACCGCCGCCGGATACTCCCCACTGCGCACCGCGCTGTCGATGATCCCCTTCACCATCGGGGTCGGTATCGGCTCGGGCTTCGCACCACGACTGATGCCGCTGGGCCGCACGGTGGTGATCCTCGGCGCGCTGGTCATGGCGGCCGGAATGGCGCTGATCGTGCTCTGCGTCGATCGGTACGGCACCGGCATCGCGCCCTGGCAGTTGATCCCCGGCCTGGTCGTTGCCGGGCTCGGCATGGCCATGGTCGCCGGCACGCTGCTCACCATCGTTCTGGCGAAGGTGCCCGAGGCCGAGGCCGGCGCTGCGTCCGCGCTGATCAACACCTCGATTCAGGTCGGTGTGGCGGCGGGCGTCGCGCTGATCGGGACCGTCTACTTCGGCCGGCTCGAAGGCGGACACGACGGGGTGGAATCCGCGGTGATCGGGATGGGCGTGGTGATCGGGCTCTATCTCCTGGCCGCGGTCCTGGCGCTGGTTCTTCCGCCGGGGACGGTCCGGAGAACGCCCGCTCCTGCCTCGCGTGTTCATCAGGGGAGTGATGCCTGACGGGTCGGTGTCACCGCGGTGGCGGCGCCGTCGCAGCGGCAGCCAACGCCGGGCATTTTCCCCGGAGTTGGGAGCGCGGGCGAGATCGGCGGGTGCCGGCTGCGCTGAAGTCGTCGGGCCGGCTCCGGTAGTCCGTCGGCAACGCTCGCGGCCCCGCCAACGCCGCTGCGGCCCTGCGCAACCGGACGCTCGACCGGCACAAGGAACTCGCCGGCAGCGGCATGCCCGCCGCGCACGTCGCGATCACCACGTGGAGGGGAGTACTGCCGCACTCGTCACTGGGGGAGGACGTCCTCGTCGAGGAAGCCGGCCGCACTGCCCCTCCGCGCAGCGCAGCGTGTAGAAGTCGTATTCGTACCTGCCCGCGGGACCGGAGGAACCCGTCACGGCGGCAGGGGGAGAACCCGTCACGGCCGCAGGGGATGGGCAGGGCGCAGGATGAAACGGAGCAAGAGTGTGATTGCCGGACCGGGCCCGGGTGTTCGTCTTACTATCCGGCCGCCACCACCGGCTGGACGGTCCGAGGTTTGCGACAGGGTTGCGACACGCGGGTATGGACACGGTCGTCGAGCGCCGGCGAAAATCTCCCCATGTCGTCGCGTGAGTTCCAGCTGATCCGATTGTCGGAGGCCGAGCGAGAACGCGCGTTGGGCGTGCTGCGCGACGGCGCCGGATCGGGGCGGCTGTCACACGAAACGTTCATGCACCGCATGCTGATCGTGCTCAATGCCCGCAACCGCGTCGAAGTCGACGAGATGATCGCGGATTTGCCCGCGGACGACCCGTGGTTGCGGAGACTGCTGCGCCGCGCGGCGACGCGGCTGAACGCCCTCGTGTCCGGGGCGCCGCGGGTCTCCCGCACGGTGGAGACGCGCGCGCCCGGACTGCGACTGCCGGATCCGGGTTCGGCTGCCATGCAGATCGGACGCAGCCACCGCGCCGATCTTCGCCTCGCGCACGATTCCGTCTCGCGCAGGCATGCGCGATTGTGTGTACGGGACGACGGTTGGGTCCTGGAGGACCTGGGTTCGATGAACGGTACGCACGTCAACGGGCTGCGCATCATGGGCCCGGTGTCCGTGCGGCCGGGTGATCATGTGCAGTTCGGAGTCGTGAGCTACCGTCTGTCGGCCGGATAGCGAACTACCGGGGATTACCGCCGGCTGATCCACGGGCGCGGAGGCCGCGACGACGCCGAGTCGCTCGACCGATGACGCGTCCAGGCCGACAACGTCTCGTGCTCGCCTGCGTCAACACGAGCGCGTAGTGCGGTGTCCGTGCGGGTGGTTTCCCACCGATCGCCTCGTCGTCGGGTCCGGTGAGCCGGACCGTGCCGACAGGTCCCGGCCGGGAGAGGAACTTCGTGGGCCGGCGGTCGGGACCCGGTCGCCAGGTGGTAGGGAGCGAGTGCGACCGGGCCCAACGGCTGTTCAGGGCACGGTGATGACGATCTTGCCGCGCGCGTGGCCGGTGGCGCTGACGTCGTGGGCCGTGGCGGCCTCCTTCAGCGGGAACACCGCGTGCAGCGGGACGGTGAGGCGGCCGCGGTCGGCGAGATCGGCCGCCAGTGGTAGCCCTGCCCAGCCCGGCGACTCCCCTGCTTCGGAGCGGGAGAAGCGCACGCCGTGTCGGTCGGCGTCGAAGTCCGCGATGGTCACCACGCGGTGCGGGTCGCCGGTGATGGCCACCAGATCGGCAAGAGAGCCCTTACCGGCCGCGTCCAGAACCACGTCGATGCCGCGCGGAGCCAGGGGGGCAAGGCGATCGGCCAGCCCCGCCCCGTAGGTGACCGGTACGACGCCGAGTCGGTCGAGGAAGCCGTGGTTGCCTTGGCTCGCGGTGCCGATCACGGTGAGGCCGCGGGCCTGGGCGAGTTGCGCGGTGAGGGTGCCGACGCCTCCGGCGGCACCCTCGATCAGCAGGGTCATGCCCTCCGCGGCTTCCAGCGCCTCCAGTACGCGCGTGGCGGTGTCGATGTTGCCCGCGGCGCCGCCCGCTTCCTCGAAAGACCACGACCTGGGCTTCGGCGCCCATGCTTCCAGCACGGCGTACTGGGCCGCGGCGCCTCCTTTGTCCACGAAGGGGACGAGGCCGAAGACCTCGTCGCCCACGGCGGTGCCGGTCACTCCCTCTCCCACCTCGTCGACCATTCCGGCCGCATCCATGCCGGGGATGTGGGGGAAGTCCAGGCCGGCGATGTCCCGCAGCATCCCTGAACGCAGGTACCAGTCAACCGGGGTGACGCCGGTGGCACGGACCTCGATACGGACCTGACCGGGCCCGGCATGCGGCTCTTCGACCTCCTCCAGGCACAGGACCTCGGAACCGCCGTAGCGGTGGTATTGCACCGCAAACACGGGCAACCTCCTTATGAATAGCGGTCGTTCGGCAGGAGAGCCGCCGGCCGCCCACTTCTGCGGCACTGTCGCCTCCCGCTTGGGAGTGGGGTGTGGGCGACGTCGGCGGAGCCGTATCGCTGGGGCGCTCTCCGGGATGAGGCCGGGCAGCTTGCCGGGCCGTGCTACCGGGCGGGAAACGGCTCAGACGACGATGACCCGGCGCCCCCGACTGTGACCGGTTCGGCTGTCGATGTGCGCCGCCGCGGCCTCGGCGAGCGTGTACGACTTCTCGACCGGAATGTGGAGCCTTCCCCGCGAGATGAGGTCGATGGCCTCGGCGAGCGCGTCCGGCACGCTCCCGGCGACGCCGGAGAATCGCACGCCGAACTCCGGCGCGTCGAGGTCGGCGATGGAGATCACCTTTTGCGGGTCCCCGATCAGCTCGACCAGCTCGCGGATCACGCCCGAGCCGGACAGATCGAGGGCTGCGTCGACACGGCCGAGCTGCCGCACCCGCTCGACCCAGCCCTCGCCGTACGTCGTGGCGAGGGCGCCCAGGCCGCGCAGATAGTCCTGGTTCGCGGCCCCGGCCGTGCCGATCACCGTGATGCCGCGGTCCCGGGCGATCTGTAGCACCGCCGAGCCGACTCCCCCGGACGCGCCGCAGGCCAGCAGCGTCTGCCCGGGCTGCACGCCGACCTCGCGGATGATGCGCAGCGCGGTCTCCACCACGGAGGGGTACCCGGCGGCCTCTTCGAACGTGAGGCCCTCGGGCATCCGCGCCCAGGCCGACAACACGGCGAACTCGGCGTAGGTGCTGGAGCCTTCGCCGAACACGTGGTCGCCGACCTCGACTCCTTCGACGCCCTCGCCGACCTCGTCCACGACGCCGGAGGCGTCCAGCCCGACGCCGGAGGGCAACACGGTCGGATGGGCGCCGAGGATCTGCCCCTCACGGATCCGCCAGTCGACGGGGTTGACACCCGCCGCCCGTACGGCGATGCGTATGCGGCCGGGGCCCGCGTGGGGCTCCTCGGCGTCGATGAGTTGCAGTACGTCCGGACCGCCGAACTCGGCGAAGCTCACTTTCTTCATGCGGCCGACCGTAGCACTAACGGTTATGGTTTTGAAACTGTTACTCCTTTGGATTTGATAGTGTCAGCGGCATGACCGTGCCGACCGGACGCCGCGAACGCAAGAAGGCCGCCACCCGCCAGAAGATCGCCGACACCGCCCTGCGGCTCTTCCTGGAACGCGGATACGACGCGGTGGGCATCCGCGATGTGGCCGCCGAGGCGGACGTGGCCGTCACCACGCTCTTCTCCCACTTCGCCTCCAAAGAGGCCCTGGTGTTCGAGCAGGACGACAACTTCGAACAACGCCTCACGCAGGCGGTCACCAACCGCGCACCGCACGAACCGCTCATCCCCGCACTGCGCCGCGAGATCCGGGCCATGGTCCGGCACTGCACGGGTGCCGGCACCGCCCCGATCTACCGCATGATCGACGAGTCACGTGCCCTGCGGGAGTACGAGGAGTCGATGCGCTTGCGCCATGCGGACTCGCTGGCCACGGCCCTCGCCGCCGATCCCGACCTGTCACAGAGCACGACGGCCTGCCGAACGATCGCGAGGTTCGTGGTCGACGCCTATTCGCTGGCCCGGGAGGCGGCCGACCCGCAGGCCGCCGTGGACGAGATCTTCCGGATGATCGAGGCGGCCTGGGAGGTCACCTGACCTCCTGCGTGCAGCCCAAGGGTCGCCGACGGCCGCGGTCGAGGGCGTGCGTCCTCGTCATCGGAGTCCGGGGAGGAAGCGGTGACGGAGGAGGCCGAATCCGGCGACGGACGATCGTCTCGCGTTCGGCGCGTATCGCCCGCCCCGAAAGGATCGCTGCCCACACCGACGCGGGAGAACGATGCAGACGAACGGGGGACCGCGCCGCCGGGCCGGCGGCGGTGTCGGCCGCGAGCCGCACGGGTGACGTTCGCCCACGCCGCGGTGGAGGCCGGTCGGGTACCCGCGGTTGTCGCCGCCGGACGCGGGGCGACCCCGGCGCCCGAGCCCCGGCCGCGTGGGTGGCCGACGACGGTTTGTGAATGCGGCGCGCGGGCAACGGGTGGACATGTTTTCAGGGATCCTGCGGGGTGCCGCTGCGGGCGCGGCCGGCACGACCGCCCTCGATGCGGTCACCTACGCCGACATGGCCGGCCGGGTGCGCCCGGCCAGTGAGACGCCACAGCGCACGATCGCCACCATCGCGCGCCGAATCGGGCACCCCGTCGAAGGCGACTCCGACACGCGCGTGAACCGATTGACCGGGCTCGGTGCGCTGTCGGGCATCGTGACCGGCGTCGGCGTCGGCGCCGCTTTCGGCCTGCTGCGCGGCATCGGCCTACGACCGCCGATCTGGGCGGGTTCGCTGCTCGTGGGCGCCGTCGCGATGATCGCCGCCAACGGCCCGATGGCCGGGCTGCGGGTGTCGGACCCGCGTGCGTGGTCGAGGACCGACTGGCTCGCCGATATCGTGCCGCACGTCGCGTACGGCTTCACGACATACGCGGCGCTCGCGATGATGGACTCCAAGTGAGTGCCCTCGTAAGGGCCTTCCTGGTGGGCGCGGCCAGCGGCGGCCGAAGCCAGGCCGGGGTCACGGCCGTTCGCTTGACCACCCGCGGCGCGGGCAGGCTTTCCCGGCTCGCGGTCGGCTCGGCCGCGATCGGCGAACTCGTCGCGGACAAGCGCTCCGACGCCCCGTCGCGACTGAGCCTGCCGGGCCTGGCTCCGCGTGTTTTGCTGGGAGCGACGGCTGCCGCGATGTTGGCCCGTCGTACGCGCGGTGGGGTGACTCTCGCGGCCCTCGTGGGAGCGGGTGCCTCGGTGGGCGGCGCCGTCCTGGGCGCAGCATGGCGCGAAGCGGCCACGAATACCGGAATTCCCGCACTGCCGGCGGCGGTCGGCGAGGACGTCCTGTGCTACGCCCTCGCGTTCACGGCGTGCGCCGGCTCGTAACGGCCCCATCCGAGGGCAGCCATCCGAAGAGCGAGCACCGGACCCCGCACCAGCACCGGCGGAAACCCCGGCGGCGCGAACCCGGGCGCGCCGATCGCGCGGTGTACCCGCGAGGTGGCCACCGGCGCGCGGCCGGGCGTGCCGGTGGAAGGCGTGCTCGGGGGGAGTACGGCACCGTGATGTCGTGCGCCGACCACCGCGCGCCGGCCGACTGCGTGATCACATCGCCGCTGTTCACCGCGGCGGACGCCCCCGAACCGACCCGGCCGGCCGTATTGTCGCCGTGTGCAACGGCACCGGGGGCTCCGGGCCCCGTGGTGTCGTCCCCCGCAGTCGGGTTCACCTACTCGGCGGGCTCGGGGGCTTGGTGGGAGCCGGCACCTGGAACGGTGGGAGCCGAATCGGTTGGGGTGGACGCGAACGGGATGTCCGCGTCGGTCGGAACCCGGTTGTCGAACCAGGTCATGACCGGAGAAGCGGTGATCCCGTGCGTGACGACGGAGATGACCACGACCAGGCCGGTGGTGGCCCAGATCAGGTCCGCCCGGGCGAACTCCGCTTCGGCAAGCGCGTACGACACGTAGTAGAACGAGCCGATGCCGCGGATGCCGAAGAACGCGATCACGCCCCGCTCGGATCGGGCCAGTGAGGATCCCGCGAGGGCGACCAGGCCGGTCACCGGGCGGACGACGAAGACCACGGCCGCCGCGAGGGCCACCGCCTGCCACGTGAGTGGCCCGAGCAGACCGCCGACGATCGCGCCGCCGAACAGCAGGAGGATGCCGACGGTGAGCAGGCGTTCGATCTGTTCGATGAAGTCGTGCAGCACGGTGTGGTAGCCGCTCGCCCGCTCGGAGGCCCGGATCGTGCACGCGCACACGAACACCGCGACGAAGCCGTAGCCGCCCGCGACCTCGGTGACGCCATAGGAAAGGAACGTCGCGGCAAGCGCGACGAAGCCTTCCGCGTGCTCGGCCAGCCGCAGCGACCGAGCGCGCGGACGGAAGCTCAGGCGGCCGATGAGCCAACCGGTACCCAGGCCGAGGGCGAGCCCGGCGGTGAGCTTGTACGCCACGTCGACTGCCAGCCAGTGGCCCATCCAGGCGCCCGGAGCCGCGCCTACCGTGGCCATGGCGATGGCCGCGTAGACGAACGGGAAGGCGAGTCCGTCGTTGAGCCCTGCCTCGGAGGTGAGTGTGAAGCGCACGTCGTCCTCGGAATCCTCCTCTTCACTGGGCTCGCCCACTTGCACGTCCGAGGCCAGCACGGGATCGGTGGGCGCGAGTGCGGCGCCGATCAGCAGGGCTCCGGCCGGGGCCAGGCCCAGGGCCCACCAGCCGAGCAGCGCGATGGACAGGATCCCCAACGGCATGGCGATCAGCAGCAGACGCCCCGTCGACGACCACCGGTTCCGGCCGAACGGTCGATCGAGTTTGAGGCCCGCGCCCATCAGCGCCACGACCACGCCGAGCTCGGTGACGTGCGCGGTCAGGGTCGGATCCGCCAAGGGGTCCGGATCCGGCAGCGGCGAAGGCACCACGAATACGAGCATTCCGAGCAGGAGAAAGGCGATCGGCAGGGACAGCGGGCGCCGCGCCACGAGCCGGGGCATCACCCCGGCCAAGAGCGCTCCGATACCTATGACCGCATACGACAAATCCATGGGATCCATCGCCGGCACCTACCCCGAACGCGAACACACGCACGTACGCGCCTATGTACGGCTCGGTTCCCGTGCGTGGTCGCCGGGGCGAACCGGTATGTACGGCAGGGGGATGCTGCCGCGCCGAGCCAGGGCGTGGGCGTTGTCGGGGTCGGAGCGCAGCACCCGCGTGTAGCCTCGGTCGCCCTCGGCGAACCGGCCGCCTTGAAGTGCAGATCGGAGTCGGCGAGGGTGTTCCGCGAGAGCGGGAGCGGGGGCTGTGCGTCGGCCGCGCCGGCCGGAGCCGCACCGAGTACCGGCACCGCCGCGGCGGTGCCGGCGATCAGGCCGGCCCCAACGCAGGAACGCGTGGCGTCGCGGAGGCGTGCGGGCTGTGTTAGGCGTCGGCGATCTGCGCGGACCAGCCGTCCTCGAGTTCGGCGCCGTCCACGGTGATGGCCTCGACCGTTCTGGTGACCGGATCGATGTCGGCTTGTACGTCGTCACCCGCGTAGCGTGGATGGCCGGTTGCTCCCTTCTCTCCGGTGGCACGGACCGTCGCCGACCGCACGGCCGGCCCCCGGGCCGTCGGCGGCATGTCCTGCACGTTGTACGGATAGATCAGCACCTCGAAGGTCTCCATCCCGCGCGTGTACCCGGACCCGCGACGTCGACGCATGCCGAGCCCGACGACCGGCACGGCCCGGATGAGGCCGCCCGCGTGCGCCGACCACACCCCCGCCGACGCTGCGTGGACGGACCCACCGACGCCCACCGGTCAGATTTTCGGCAACTTCCCGACCACTGCGGCGGCGAGTTCGACGGCGGTGTCGCAGAGGCTCTCCTTGAGGCGTGGCCCCGACACCTTGAGCTCGACCACCTCGGCGACGGGAAGCTCGCGAACGTTCACGTACGTTCGGTGTTCCACCTTGACGACGCAGTAGGCGTCGTCCCCGTCCCCGGGGCTCACGAAAGCCTTTCTGTCGCCCAGTCGCCTCGGCAGGCCGTCTTGCGCGGTCAGTGGCACGTTCTGGTCGAACCGGACCTCGACACCGCCGTTGTCGACGGTGCTGCGCCGGCGGCAGCTCCAGTTCGCGAATCCGGCGTCCGGCTCCGAGGGGTCGATGCCCGAAAGCGTGTCCAGGGTGGCGGGATCGAGCATCGCGCAGGCGTCGAGTCGGGCCAGCGACTCCTTGGCCGATGCGGAGGGGCGCCTCGGGATCGGGCCGCGTTCCATGACGGGGATCGCGCGGGCGGTGGTGATGTCGGCTATCGCGCACAGGTCGGCCGGACGGGATCCCAACTGCTTGGCGACGATCGCGAGTTGTCTGTCCGCCCCCAGACGCACGAGCTGCGTGCACTCGCGTTTGCCGCTGTTGGGTTCCAGGACGACGGTGAAACCGCCGACTCGTCGGGTGTGCGTGTTGGACCCGAGTTCCTGGCCCCCGGCGGAGAAGTCGACCTTGACGTCGGCGATCCGGCCGGCGTCGGGAGCATCGACGAGAAGATCGCATCTGTCGAACCCGCCGTAGGCGGGGTCCAGGACGACCGTGCCGTAGGCGGACAACGAGGTCGGCTCGAGGAGCGCGCAGGGGTCTGCCGAGCGAGGGTCGCCGATGGCGTTCGGTTCCGGCCGCGACGGTGACGCCGGCGTCATGATCGAGGAGACCACCCCGATCACCATCGCCACCACCGCCGCGCCCAGAACCGACAGGATCGGGCCGCGCCGGCGCAGGAACCACTCCCTCGGTCCCCGCCCCGGCGATCGCACGGACGCGGCGGGGTCTTCCGGGTGGTCGACCGGCAACGAGCACACGATCGGTGTCCCGTCGTCGACGGTGACCGTCACCGAGCGGGCGTCGCCGGCAGCCGAGCCGGCACCTCCACTTGGCCCACCGGGGTCACCCGCGGATGCGGTCGAACGCTCCGGCCCGAACTCGGGGTGGAACGCCTCGACACGGTTGTGTGCGACCGGGCCCGGTCGGCCGGCTTTCGAGGAGCCGGCGACGAACGTTGGGACGATCCCTCGGTGTTCGCCGCCGCGGGTCGCGGTCTCGACGATGCCGCGCGGGTTGGGGTTGTCCGGGGCGAGGGCCGTGATTCCGCGCCGGGTCATGTCGGCGGTAGCGGTCGGCCTCGCGCAGCTTCACATCCGGGATCTCAGCACGTCGACCTCGCAGCCCGGCGCGGACGGGTCGAAGCCGTGCTCGACCAGCCAGCGGATCGCGAGCAGGCTTCGCAGCGACCACCACGCGCGGATCACGTCGAGGTCGACGTCGGTGCCGTAGCCGGCGACGACGTCGCCGAGGTGCTCCTCGTGTCCGAGCGTCAGGGTGGCGAGGTCGTACAGGGCATCGCCCCGGCTCGCCTCGGACCAGTCGATGACGCCGGTGATCTCGTCACCGTCGACGAAGACGTGGGCGACCTGCAGGTCGCCGTGCGTGAACACCGGTGTCCACGGCCGGAGCGCGGCCTCGGCGACCCGGCGGTTGCGCGTGACCAGGTCGGCGGGAAGGACGCCGTTGGTGAGGAGCCACTCGCATTCGCGGTCGAGGTGCGACGCGATTTCCTCGAGGCTGCGACCGGGCCATGGCGGCAGCGGCGCGTCGTGCAGCATCCGTACGGCGGCACCCGCCGCGACCCACGCCGCGGACGACGCGGTCGACGGCTCGCCGAGGCGGCCCAGTGCCGTTCCCGGGACCGCGGCGAGCGCGAGCACGGGCGGCTTGCGCCACAGGACTTCGGGGGTCCGTATCGGCGCCGCAGCCATCGCCTCGACCTCGACGTCGGTGCGCGTGCGATCCGCGTCGATCTTCAGGAACACGTCGCCGACGCGCAGGGTCGCGCGCTCGTGATGGGCCACGACGACCTCGACCTCGTCCATGTCGACCATTATCGCGGCGGGGGTACGACCGGGATGCGTTCGCGCGTGTTCGACGGCGAGGAGGCGGTCGAGCCGGTGGCCGGCCGGAACCGGAAGGGCGGCGGTGCTCCAAGCGGTGGGTGGCCGCCCGGCGCCGTGCAACGGTACGAGCGCGGGACTTTCGCCACCGTGATTACGAACGCGGAGGCAGGCCGTACCCCGATATCCGGGAGGGGCGTTCACCGAATTCGGCGCGGGCCGATCCTGGTTGCGCGGCCGGCGCCGAACTCGGCGGTGGTGTCACCAGTGCGCGGCGGTCGCGTAGTAGGTGGCGCCGGGCCATGCCTGGACCGGTGTCGTCGACGGCACGATCCTGCCCGCGCACAGTCCGCGCTCGGCCAGCCCGTCGACGATGCGCGGGATCGCGGCGAGGGTGCTTTGGTAGCCCTCGTGCAGCAGGATGATGCCGCCCGGGCCGACCTGGAGGGCGTTGGCCACGATGTCGTCGGTGGAGATGCCGTTGTAGTCGAACGAGTCGGTGGTCCACAGCACCTCGGTCATGCCGAGTGTGGTCGCGTCCTGGCGGATTCCCGCGTTGGTCCGGCCGTACGGCGGGCGGAACAGCGTCGGTGCGTGGCCGGTCTGGGACTGGAGGATCTGGTTCGTACCCAGGAGTTCGTTGAACGCGTCGGGCTCGCCCAGGTCGTCCAGGAAGGGGTGGGAGAAGGAGTGGTTGCCGATCCAGTGGCCGCCGGCGGCGATCTGCGCGACGTACTGCGGGTAGTCCAGGGCGTGGGCCCCGGTCAGGAAGAAGGTCGCCTTGACCCAACCGGCGTCGTTCAGTGCCTGGACGTAGGCGGGGGTCAGGGTCGAGGGGCCGTCGTCGAACGAGATCGCCGCATAGCCGGCGGAGCATGGGGCGGGGGGCGCGGGATCGGCGTGCGCGGCCGTCGTCGGGCCCAGGATCAGACCCGCCACCGCGACCATCGCCCCGGCCGCCCACGCGCGCACTCGCACGCTGGACTTCATCTCGGACTTCCTTTCGAAGATTCGACATCATCACGAACCCGGCCACCATCGAAGGATGGTGGCCCTGCGGTCGGCCGCCCGCCGCCGGGTGCGGCCGGGAACGGTTTACCGGTTGCCCCCGGGGCGGAAGGCCGACCGCAGGTCGAACGTCAGCGAGTGCGCGCGGGCAGGATCCGCTTGAGCGCGAGGCCCGCACTGAACAGCGTGAACGCTGCCACGAGCGCCCACATGACGTTCGCGCCGGTCGCGGCCAGAGCGCCTCCGGCGCCGGCTGCGGCCGCTCCCGTACTTGCGTGATACATGGTCACCATTTCCTTTCTTTTCTTCGGATCGCGTCCCAGAACGCCTGAGCCTGGGCCGCTTGCAGGTAGAGGTCGAAGGCCATCTCGACCACGATGAGCGCGCCGAGTACCACTTGCAGTGGTCCGCGTTTGCGGACGCTCACGGCGCGTTCCACGGAGAAGATCAAAGTCACCACCATCCACACGGGCTGAATACGCACGTGTCCGGTGAGGACGAGGGACAGCAGCAGCGAACCGAGATAGATCACGATGATCAGCAAGCCGATCAACGAGAGCACCTGTCGTCCCCAGTAGGTGCGGGTGATGTGTGTCCACCCGTAGTCGGTCAGGTTCTCCAAGGCGCCGCGCTTCCAGCGCAGTCGCTGTTTGAACAGGTCCGACCAGGTGCCCATGACCTCGGTCATCAGCGTGCACTTGGGCGGGCAGACGATACGCAGACCCAGGTGCAGGATGCCCAGCGTGAGTTCGTTGTCCTCGGTGAGCACGCGGGTGTCGTACACGTGCGCCGCGCCGGGAAGTTCACCGGTGGCCCGGGCCGCGACGACCTCCTGGAGGGTCAGCGCGCGAAAGAGTGTGGCCGTCCCGGTGAGTACGAGGGCTTTGCCCTGAAGCCGCTCGACATCACGGACATAGCGGGCGTACTCGTTGCGTTGCAGCATGCCGACGAAACCCCCGCCCGGCTTGCCGGTGAACGTGCCGCCGACCGCTCCGAACTCGCCGGTCGCCAGCCGCTCCAGGCCGTGGCTGAGGAACTCCGGTCCGAGGGTGGAATCGGCGTCCATCACCAGGATCGCGTCGGCCGGTCCGAGGTTCGGCAGGATGTGATCGATGACCTGATTGAGGCCGCCGGCCTTCTTGTGCTTGTTGTCGACGGTCTCGTAGACCTGCACACCCATGCCGCGGGCGATCTCGACGGTCCGGTCGGTGCAGTTGTCCGCGATGACGATGATCGTCTCCGGCGGTCGACGCTGACCGTACAGGGACTGGATGGTCTCGCCGATCTGCGCTTCCTCGTTGTGCGCGGGCACCAGTGCGGTGATACGCATCGAGAGCACGTCCACGGCCGGCAGCGAACGACGACGCCGGCGCTTGGTCCTGAGCCGGAACGGCTCGGCCTTGCGCGCCCGGTGTCGCCGGGGACGCTCTCCGGTGGGAGTCGGCGCGAAGGTCGGGACCGGGCGCGGCTCATCGCGAATCGGCGCCAGGATCTCCGTCGGGTGGTCCGCCGCAATCGGCTGTTCGGCACGTCCTCGGTGCCGCCCGCCGGGCACGCCGCTCGCGTACCCCATGTTGTTCATCTCGCCGTCGCGCTCCCGATCGAATCATGGCGAATGGAAGAAATCGCTCAGGAGCGCACGCGCGAATCCCGAAGCCGTGACCGGCGTTCGGGCAGCACGAAAGGCCGACGAGCATCAGCTCGCCGAGAAGCGAATCAACCGTTCCCCCCGGGGTCCCCACCCAGGATGACCAAGAATGGGGTATCGAAAGGATCTTGTACAACACAAAGATCCAATTGTGAGCACAAGCACAGACAAACCCCGAGATCCCAACAGATAGTTGCCTGCCGCCGTACGGCCGCGAGCCCCGGGCAATCGCACCGCCCCGAGGGCTTCGGCGGGTCGGATATCCTCACTGACCCTGACATATCGGGTGCCTCAAGCCACCCGGCCACCCGCCTCGGCGAACTGCGACGCGCCGGCGCCGTCTTCCGGCACCCGCGCCACCACGTGCCCGGCGTGGAGGAGTGCCTGCCCCTGTCGATGGAGGCCGCGTGTGCCGCCGCCGGCGAGACGCGTCCGCACCGTCGAACCGATGGCTTGCCACGCGGACTTCGACCGCCACCGCTATCGTCACGCACCCCGCCGCCGCCGCCCGCCCGCCGCGACCGGCGCGTACGGCCGTGACGCCGGCGAGGAACAGGTATGGCGGGAGACCGCCGTCAGCCGCCGAGCGACTGGGCCGGTACAGGTGCGGCGATCGGCGGGGGCGGTGATGCTCGCTCGGTGTCGCCTGACGGCAGGGGCGGCTGGGTATCGCGTTTGCGTAGCAGGAGTCCGCCGGTCAGCAGTGCCGCAGCGGCCCACGCGGCGGTCACGCCGAGGCCGGCCCAGGGGCGGATGGGCAGGCTGCCGGAATCGGTGGTGCTCTGGACGCCCAGCCCCGCGCTCATCGGCGCGATGCTCACGAGCAGGCGCTGCCAGCCCGGGTCGCCCCTGGTCCGGGCGATGATCGGGACGATGTGCAGCAGGCCGAGGACGCCCCCGATGCCGGCGGCCGAGTCGCGCACGGCGGTGCCGACACCGAAACCCTGCGCTCGACGCCGTCGCCCAAGCTCACCACGCCACCCTCGCCACCAGCGCACGCCCCGAAGGGGCCTGGCCATCACCGTGCTGTTCGCACCGCCATCCGGCCCAACTTCCCCTTGAGGTAGTCATGCAGCCGCCACCGGCCCTTGAGGTAGTTGTACAGCCGCCACCGGGGCCCGGCCTGCGCGGACGCAGGCCCGGCGGCCACGGCGATGGAGGTTGTGCGTCCGAGGGAAGCGCGGGCGCCACCGATGGCGGTGTTCCCGCGACACACGATTGCGCGTGAGCCGTACCGCGCACACCTACGACCCTCCTGATGGGCGACTTTCGAATACTCGACCGGCCCGGTCGGACCGCCGCGCCGCACTCTCGTGCACCGGCCGCCCGTCGACACGGCGGGTGCGCGCCATCCGGGTGAAGTACACGAACAGCCTTCACTCGAAAGGGATGGATCGTACGCGAGCTGTCAATCTGAATGATGTGCCGCCCTCTCCCGGCCGACCGTGGGCGCGCTCCCGGCCCGCGAACTGCCGCATCCAGCCCGGCCCGCCGCCTCGTCACCCGCTCACCCGGTCACCCACCGGTGCGCCACGACGACCCTGCGACCTTCACCATCTCGGAAGGAACCCGCAACCACCATGAGTAACGACATCGCCTACGCGAAGATCCACCCCGCGATCGGAGTGGCCCGGGTGGGCAACAGCACCCGCGACGACGGCTGGTACTACGGCCCCGAGACACCGGACCCGGATCCGATGCCGGCCGGCTCCCTCAAGGACGACACCGGTGCCTTCAAGCGCCAGGCGGCCCGTTTCCGCCTCTACGGCTACGACAGCGCCGGCAACGTCGTACGCGAACTGACGGCCACCGACGCCGGAGTCGCGATCGAGTGGGGCGTCCACGTCGCGAACCAGAAGGCCGCCTGGTACGAGTTCAGCCTCGCCCTCGACATCCCCGACATGCAGGGCCACAGCACGCCGAGGCGCAACAAGGGCATCGATCGTCGCAGCCTGGTCATCGATCCCGGCCGCAAGACCCTGCGCGCCGGCACCGGCCAGAGCGTGGAGTTCACCGGCGGCGCGTTCCAGGGCATCGCCGTCCCGCTGGGCCGGATGCACACCGACGAGCGCGGCCGGCTCGTGGTGCTCGGCGGCTCCGGCCGGTCCGGCGCGAAGAACAACGAGGAACTGCACTCGTTCGGCAACAACGACGGCTGGTACGACGACATCTCGGACGGCCCGGTCACCGCCACGCTCACCCTGGACGGCCGCCCCATCGAGGTCAAGCCCGCCTGGGTCGTGGTGGGCCCGCCCAACTACGCACCGGATATCAAGACCGTGCGCACCGTCTACGACCTGCTCCTCGACGTCTTCGTCAACAAGGGCAAACTGCCCCGCCCCGTCCAGGTGTCCTTCAAACAGCACATCGAGCCCCTCCTGCGGCGCTTCGGCGACCTGCAGTGGGTCAACAAGGGCTTCGCCACCCACTTCGGATTCGCCGGCCCGGAGGACTTCACCACCACCGAGGTGCTGCGGCGCCTCTCCAAGCCGGGCAACACCTACCGCGAGCTGCGCCGCCAGGTGTACACCGCCATGCGCAACTACGAGCGGGACGGACTCGCGCCGATGACCTGGCCGTGGTTCTACGGCGACGGCATGGCCAGCCGCCCCAAGTCACCGCGGCAGTACATGACCCTGTCGGCCCTCCAGATGGACATGCTGCTCAAGTGGTCCAACGGCGAATTCGTCGACACCCCCTGGAGCGGCTTCCCCAGCCACCTGGAGAAGGCATCCCTCGCCGATCAGCCCGGGCTCCTGGACCGCGCCGCTCTCGACTTCTGCCTCGCCGACGCCTTCCACCCCGGCTGCGAGATCACCTGGCCGATTCGGCACGCGACGATGTTCGCCGAACCGTTCCGCATCCTGCACCGCGCCGAGGGACAGGCGGAGCCCGACTACGGCGCGGAACTCACTCCCGAGAAGGCGCTGGCCGCCGACGGCCCGCTACACGCGCAGGGCCCGGGCGGCCTGACCCGGTGGATGGCCATCCCCTGGCAGACGGACACCGCCAGTTGCCGCTCGGGCTACGAGTCCACCGCCGGCCTGGGCCCCCGGTACGACCCTCACCTGCCGACCTTCTGGCCCGCCCGGGTGCCCAACCACGTGCTGACCGAGCGCGACTTCCGGATCGTGAACAAGGAGGGCGGCCCGACCCCCTCGGAGGACGAGCGCGAGGCGGCGTTCAACAATCGGGCCTCCTGGCTGCGCGGTCTGCACGGCACCTACAAGGAGCAGTTGAAGCAGGCCGCCGCGGAGTGGCACCACTTCGGCGTGGTGGAGACCCGCCGCTACACCGTCGGCGACAACAAGTACCCGCAACACGTCCAGGTCGAGTCCGTGCCCGGCTTCGCCCTCGAAGGGGTGCCGGACGAGCGGAATCTGGTCACCCTGCATGTACCGCAGACCGCTGCCGCCGACGCCCAGGGTGCGGCGCTGTCCGCCCTCGCCGAGCACATCGGCCTCGCCCCCGAGAACATCACCGTCGGCTACATCGACAAGCTCGACCCCTTCGGGGAGGACGCCGCCAACGGCGCCGGCCGCCACGAGAGCCGTTCGTGACGGTGGACCACACCGATCGTCCGGCGGCCACCGCGACCGTGTACGACGTGGTGGTCGCCGGCGGCGGCCCGGCGGGCGCCGCCGCCGCCCTGGCACTGGGCCGCGCGGGCCGCACCGTCCTGCTCGCGGACGCCGCCACCGGACCGCCGCCCGTCGGCGAGGCGCTACCGGCCGCCGCCCGGGTCCTGCTTCGCGACCTCGGCACGCAGGACGTCCTCGACGAACGCCACCATCTGCCCTGCTACGCGAACCTGTCGGCCTGGGGCTCGGACGACCTCGCCGCCCAGGACACCATCCTGGACCCGCACGGCCACGGCTGGCACCTCGACCGCGGCCGCTTCGATCGGGAACTGCGCGAGCGCGCCCGCCTCCTCGGCAGCGAAGTGGCCGACCACACCACGGCCCGGCCCGCCGGCCGCTCCGGCGACGGCACTTGGAGCGTTGAGCTGCGCGGCCCCGGCCGGCGCCGCACCGTGCGCTGCCGCTGGTTGGTCGACGCCACCGGCCGCCGAGCGGGCCTGGCCACCGCGGCCGGCGCCCGCCGGGTGGTCCACGACCGGCTGGTCGCGCTCTGCCTGACCCTGCCCCCATCGACCACGCCCACCCCCGACGCCTCGACCCTCGTGGAGGCATCGCCGGACGGCTGGTGGTACACGGCGCTGCTGCCCGCCGGCCACCGGCTGCTCGCCCGGTACACCGACGCGGACCTGCCGGGCGCCCGGACGGGCGATACCGGCCTGCTCACCGACGTGGCCCGCACCCGCCACACCGGCGCCCGGGTGTCCGCGCACCCGTGGCCGGCCGCCGCCGTACGGCGCGCGCCCGCCCACACCGTCCGCCTGGACGCCGTCCACGGCGACGGCTGGGTCGCCGCCGGCGACGCCGCCGCCGCCTTCGACCCGCTGTCGTCGCAGGGCATCATCACCGCCCTGTACACCGGCATGCGGGCCGGCCAGGCGGTCCACGACCACCTCGGCGGCGACCGCACCGCCCTCACCCGCTACGCCGCCGAACTCGACACGATCACCGGCGTCCACCTGCGCAACCGGCGCACCTTCTACGGCCTCGAACACCGATGGCCCCGGCACGCCTTCTGGCACCGCCGCCACACCGCCGGCCCGACGGATCCCGTCGACGGCCGAGCGAACACCCGACCCGATCCGATCCCACCCCCAGGAGTGCCCGCATGACCACCACCGACGTCATCTCCGTGTCCGACGCCGACGCCGCCCCCCGCCACGGCCACCGGTTCCTGCTCATCGGCACCGGGACGATCTTCGCCTACCACCTCGCGCTCTACCGTGTCCCCGTCCACGCCTTCCAGATGATCAACAAGTTCGGCCTGGACGGGGGCCTGCGGAAGAAGTACCTCGACGACCTCGCGAACCACGAGGACCAGCGGGTGTACTACTCCCTGTTCTCCGAGGGCCATTGGCCTCTCAAGGAGATCGTCGACGGCACCCGCGACTCGCTGCCCGTGGAACTCGAGCGGGTGACCGTGGACAGCTCCGGCAATCGCACCTTCACCAAGATCCTCGACGAGACCACCGCCACCTGCCGCAAGCAGGACGTCGTCCACTACAAGCCGCTCGACGCCACCGGCTACCCCGAAAACCTCACCTACCTCGCCTTCGGCGAGGGATCCGAGATCCACCTGGCCCACCAGCTCGCCGCCTCGCCGAACTGGGACGAGGTCATCACCACCACGCAGCCCGCAGGGTTCCAGCAGAGCGACCTCGACCACGCCGCCGCCGTCACCATCCCCGCCATCAAGGACCCGAAAGGCGTGGTCAACACGAGCCCCCTGGTCAAGGGCAAGCCCTACGAGGGCCTGATCGGGACCCGCGAGGTCACCTTCACCGCCGGGCGCCAAGGCTGGTGGAACCACACCAGCCTCAACACGTAACAACGAACATCGAGCGCCGCAGCGCCCGTTCGGCTCGTCGTCGCGCATGGCGGGCTGCCGGGTCGTCGGCGACTTGGTGGCGGCTCGCCATGTCGTCGCCGTAGAACCACCGACCTCCGACGCGGCCCCGCCGGCGAAAACCGACGGGGCCGCGTCGGTCCACCCTCCGCCTTCGCGGCCGCGCGTATGGCCGGTTCCCGGCCCGGCCAAGCCGCGCGTTCGCGTCCCCCGGGACGGGACGTCTTGACCCCGCCCAGCTGACGTATCGATCCCGCCCGGCTGCGGTCTCCCGGCCCGGCGCCTCCACACAGGGCTTCTCGATCCGCCCGTCCGCGGCGAACGCCTGGCCCAGGCGGGTGGTGTGGCCCACGCGCCCGAACACCCGCAGCAGGTCGTATCCGTGTTGCCGTGTCAGATTCCGGGGGCGCGACGCCGGTCGATGGGATGTTCAACGTCTCCGCCGGATGGCCGAGTTCGGTGACGATGACGGGGCCTTGCCGTCGCCGATACCCTCGACCCGGGCCAACTCGACGACGTCCGCCAACGGCCACCGTCCCGATGCCCACAACCGGAAGACGAGGCTCCACGACCCGCGGTGAGGCGCGTGGAGGCGGTGGTCAACGACGTGCGGCTCGACCGGCTCGGGATTCGGCCCGAGCAGGCTCGCGGCACCGCGCTCTCGCAGCTCGCCACCGGGAATTCCCGCCGATACTCGCCCGCACCTCGGGTATCCGCACCGACGTGGCCGTTCGCCTGGCAACGTCTCTTCGCGGGTGACCGGGTCACCTACGCAGCCGAAGTCAGCCGCCGCACCTCAACGCAGGAGGACAGCAGATGACCAGCCATGGCTCCCTTGCGGGCAGCGAAGTCCCGGACCCCTTGGGGACGTTGCACCGAGCATTGTGGATCGGCGGCGGCCAATGGGCCGGAAAGTCGACAGTGGCCCGGCTCCTGGCCGTCCGGTACCGCGTCACCGTCTATCACTACGACTACCACGACGCTCGCGGTCACAACGATCGCCGGATCGCCCGTCGCCTGAGCCTCGGAGAGCCCGCCACCGAGCCCGACCCGGACAAGGTGTGGGTCCACTCCGCTCCGGAAGAGATGGCCACCGAAACCCTGGCCGGCTTCCCGTACCGGTTCGAGTGGGCCCTGGACGACCTGCGCGCACTCGTCTCGGGCCACCCGATCATCGCCGAGGGCTGGGGACTGCGTCCCGAACTCGTCGCACCCATCATCGACTCACCGCGTCGGATGGTCGTCATGGTGCCCACGCCGGAGTTCCGCCGACACCAACTCCGAGAACTTCCCCGAGCCGCCTCGCTCGGGCACCGCGTCAGCGATCCGGTCCGAGCCCAGGCCAACCGCCTCGCCCGGGATCACCTCGTTGCCAAGGACGCCGTCCACACCGCCCATCAACTCGGCATCCGCGTGATCGAAGTCGACGGTTCCCGCGATGCCGCTGCGATCGCAGAGACAGTCGCAGACCACTTCAGCCCCTACCTCCCGCGTCAACACCACGAGATTTGATCACCACTGGGATTCGGACGGTTCCAAGAGTCGTCTCCGGAGCCGATGTCACACTCCTTGGACCTGCGTCGTCTGGAGGGCATGAGAATCGCAGTTGCCAGGGGAAACGGGCGCACAGGCCGCCGCATGATCGACGAACCACGTCCGTGCGGTGGTGGGGTGCGTGCGCCCGGTCGAGGATCTTCCCAGGGTCGTCCGATCCCGGCGCGAACCGTCGCGATGCCGGAGCCGGTCGGGGCCTTCGCCGATGTCACCGACATCGCCCACACGGGCGAACCGGCCCGATGCGTGCACGGACGCGGGAGTAGCGGGCGGTGGGCGACGGCGCTGCCGGTACCGCCGACCGATGCGCTCGACCGGACCGCGCGTTCGAGACGGCCGGCCGTCGCCGAGCATGCGGACGTTGCACGCCGTGCCGGCTCGCTCGAGACGCGGTCGACGGTGGAGCCGCAGGTATGAGCGCGTGGTTCGGCGACGGACAGGGGGCGGGGCACCCGGCCGGCGAGGACACGCTCGCGCTCGAATTCGAGGCGCATCGCCCTCGGTTGCTGCGGGTGGCGTACATGACGCTCGGGTCGATGAGCGAGGCCGAGGACTGCGTCCAGGAGGCCTGGTTCCGGCTGCGCGGCATCGCGGACCCGGCGGCGATCCGCGACCTGGGCGCATGGCTGATCACCACGGTCGGCCGACTGGCCTTGGACGCGCTCGGCAGCGCTCGCGCGCGGCGGGAGCGGTACGTCGGGACGTGGCTGCCGGAACCGTTGGTCGCTCGGCCCGAGGCGCTCGATCCCGCGGACCGCGTCACCCTCGACGAGTCGGTGAGTATGGCCTTGTTGGTCGTCCTGGAGCAGCTTTCCCCCGCACAGCGCACCGCGTTCCTGCTACACGACGTCTTCGGGCTGCCCTTCGACGACATCGCGGACGTGGTCGGCCGTACCCCGGCCGCCGTACGCCAACTCGCCTCGCGCGCTCGCCGGGACGTGGCGACCGCCCGACCACGCTTTCCGCCCACCGCGGCCGAACAGCGGGAGTTGGTGGCCGCGTTCCTGGCCGCGTGCCGGGAGGGCGATCTGAAGGGGCTGGTGACGTTGCTCGACCCCGATGTGGTGTGCCGAGGCGACGGCGGCGGCGTGGTCACGGCATTGCGTCACGCCGTGCGCGGAGCCGAGAAGGTGGCCGGGCTGATGCTCGACTTCACCCGGCATCCGCTCGACGAGGTGCGGCCCACCGACGTCAACGGCTCGCCCGGCCTGCTGCTGCGCGGCATGGACGGCGTGCTCTCGGTGGCCGCCTTCACGGTGGACGCGGGACGGATCACGGCCATCGACGTGGTCCGCAACCCGCACAAACTGGCGTCCGTTCCACCTCCGCCGGACTGATCCCCGCATCGACCCCAGCACAGATCGACCCCACGGCTCGCCCGTGGGCTGCTTTCGCACGCCCGGAGAGCCGGAGAGCCGGAGAGCCGGAGAGCCGCAGAGACCGGGAGAGACCGGAGAGATCATGACCATCACCGAAGAGACAACAGAAGTAACGCCCAGAGAGGGCATATTCGCCCGAATCGCCGGCCTGGCCTTGCGTCGCAGCCGGCTCGCGCTCGTGCTGTGGCTTGCCGTGCTCATCGGAGTCTGGGGCGCCGCCTCGTTCGTGGGTGAGGACTACCGCCAGGATTTCTCCCTCTCGGGCACCGACTCGCAACGCGCGGCCGACCTGCTCGCGGCGCACGGTTCCGAGCAGGCGGGCGAGAGCGTACAGATCGTCCTGCGCGACGAGCGCGGTCTGCGGGCTCCGGCGACCGCCGAGCGGGTCCGCGGCATGTTGGCCGAGGTGGCCGAACTCCCGAATGTGGCAGCCGTATTCGGTCTCTATGACGATCCCGCGTCGATCGCCCCCGACGGCACGATCGGGTATGCGACGGTGATTCTGAGCACGCCTTCGGACCAGGTGACCAAAGCCGACGGCGAGCGCGTCGACGACGTCGCGCGGCGAGTCGCGGGGGATGGGCTCCGGGTCGAACTGGGCGGTGGTGCAGCGCGGTTGATGGGTCAGGGGCAGGGTGGTGCGGCCGAGGGAGTGGGCCTCCTGGCGGCGCTGGTGGTCCTGGTGCTGATGTTCGGGACGGTCATCGCCGCCGGACTGCCCATCGTGACCGCGCTGTTCGCGGTCGGCTCCACCCTGGGCGTGATCATCCTGGCGTCGCGGCTGTTCACGATCGCCGACTACACGCCGTACGTGATGATGCTCGTCGGGTTGGGCGTCGGGATCGACTACGCGTTGCTGATCTTCGTCCGCTACCGCGCCGAACTGGTGCGCGGCGTAGCGCCGGAGCCGGCCACCAAGACGGCGCTCGAAGCCGCGGGTCGGACCGTGTTCTTCGCCGGCTGTACGGTCATCCTCGCCCTGCTGGGGCTGGTCGCCCTGGGCCTGGGGTCGTTGCAGGGCATGGCGTTGTGTGTGGCGTTGACGGTCTTGGTGACCATGCTCGCGGCGCTCACCCTGCTGCCCGCCCTGCTCGGTGTGTTCGGGGAGCGCTTCGCGCGGCAGTTCACGGTACGGGCGGCCAAGCGCGCCGCGCGTGGCCGCAGGCCCGAAGGCGCGATGTGGCGCGCGATCGCGAACGCGGTGCAGCGACGGCCGATGGTGGCCCTGCTGGTCGGCGTGCTCGGGCTCGGCGCACTTGCCGCGCCGGCGCTGACCTTGCGGCTGGGGTTCGCCGACGCGGGCAACGACGCGCCGGACACCACGAGCCGCCGCGCCTACGATCTGCTCGCGCAGGGGTTCGGTCCCGGTTTCAACGGTCCGTTGATCGTCGTGGTGGACGGCGGGAACGCCGGTGCGGAGCAGGCGGGCGCGACCGCGCGCCGGGTACTGGGCGAGACCCCGGGGGTGCGGGCCGCGGGAACGCCGATGGTCACCCGCGACGGCGCGGTCGCCACCGTGATCGTGCATCCGGTTTCGGCGCCGCAGGACGAACGGACCTCGGAGCTGGTCTCGACGCTGCGAGACGACGTGCTGCCGGGCCTGTCCACGCAGACGGGGGCGCGGTACCTGGTGGGCGGAGCCACCGCGGTGACCGAGGACTATGCCGACAAGGTGGCCCGACGGATGCCGCTGTTCGTCGCGATCGTGGTCGGCCTGTCGGTGCTGTTGCTGATGGTGGTGTTCCGTTCGGTGTTGATCCCGATCAAGGCGGCGTTGCTGAACCTGCTGAGCATCGGGGCCGCCCTGGGGGCCATCGCGTTGGTGTTCCAGCGTGGCATGTTCGGCATCGAACCCGGTCCGGTCGAGGCATACATCCCGGTGACCATCTTCGCGATCGTGTTCGGGCTGTCGATGGACTACGAGATCTTTCTGGTCTCGCGCATCCGCGAAGAGTGGACCCGGACCCGTGACAGCGCGTTCGCGGTCCGGGAGGGCCTCGCCCACACCGGCTCGGTGATCACCGCGGCCGGGGCCATCATGGTCGCCGTCTTCGGTGCCTTCATGCTCAGTCCGGAGCGGATGCTCCAGCAGATCGGGTTCGGCATGGCGGTGGCCATCTTCGTGGACGCGGTGGTCATCCGGTGCCTTGTCGTACCGGCGATGATGCAACTCCTCGGCCGCTGGGCCTGGTGGATGCCGGCGTGGCTGGATCGGCTGCTGCCTCGCGTCGAGGTGGAGCGCGGCTGACGGTCGAGGCGGTGTACCCCCGCCGGAGCCGCGTCGAGGTCGGCCAACCGGGCGTGGGCCGTCGCGGCCGACACCAAGTGCCGGGCGTCGGCGTACGCGTAGCGCGGCGCAAGCTCCGGGCCCAACGCGTCCGCGTCCCGTCCCGGGCCGGCGGGCGCCGACGCGATCGGCCGGCGACACGGCGTCCGGGGGTGGTTCGACCCTGGTCGGCGTCGCCGGCCGTCGGGGACCACCGATGGCCGGGCGCGGTGGCGATGGTGACCCGGGCGCGCCTGTCGCTGCACTCGTCCGCCACCGCCGGTACTCCGAACGAGACGACGTCTCAACCGCGCTGTGCCGCCGTGACCTTGTCGGTTTGTGCCTTGTGGACGCCCGGTGGCAGCTCCTGGTCGGCGTTTTGCGAGGCGCCCTGCACGATGACGTAACCGGCGCGGGTCGTGGTCATCCTGGCGCTGAGGCCGAAGTCGGAAGAGACCTTGAAGGCGATGCTTTCGTCACCGGCGTTCGGGGTCGGCAACGGCGTTACGTGGTACGTCAGCGACGGTGTGCCGTAGCGGAAGGTGCCGCATGAGGGGAGAGCCGCCTTGGCGTCCTTCAACAGCTTCTCGGCCGCGCCCGGTTGATACGAGGCGAGGGAGAACGCGTACTGCGACTTCGCCGCGCCCGGCGGGGTCAGCTCGCCGCTGATGTGTGCGACGGAGGCATGGGTCGCGCCGCCTCCGCCCATCAGGTCCATGATGGGCTGGCAGGCAGGCTTGTCGACGGTCGACACGTCCGGCTCCTCGACCTCCGGCGTCGTAACCCGCCAGCCGGTGGACGGGAGGTCGGCGGCGACCACGAATGCCGCCCTGAGCTGCGCCGCGTTGAGCGTCTTGGCCGGTGAGCCCTTGCCATCCGACGGTCGTGACGTGCCGCTGCCGGACGGCGCGGGGGTGCCGGACCCGGACGCCTGCGGGGAACCGGGGGCACTGGTGTTGGAGGATCCGGTCGTGGCACTGGTCGTCGGCGAACCGCTCTTGCCGTCCGCGTTGTTGCCGGAGTTGCCGGAGTCGTCGGAACAGCCGACGGCGAACAGCAGCAGCGGGGCCACCGCCGCCGCGGTCAATCGTTTACGCGCGGAGGGCATGAGTTTCCGTCTTTCTGTGGGCGGTGTGCCGGGAGCAGGGTTTGTCCGACGATACGTGTGTCGCAGTGGAGAGTCGGGAGAGTTACCCTCCGACCTGCGGTGGTGCACTGAAGCGGATGTGCGGGTGCCTTTTCGATTCCGCGGGTACCGGTGTGTGCTCCGGGTGAGGAAATTGTCCTACGCGGGCACGCGCGTGGGCGCATCCTCGCGCAATCGGGACTGCAAATGCGGTGGGAAAGCCCCCGCGCGCCCGCGGCCTTCCGAGCTTCTTCCGCTCGGGCCTCCACGAACTCGTCCACGGCACCGAACACGACTGGGACTTCGCCGAGTGGGATGGCCGGGCATCGACTACCGGCAGGCGCGCAGCCGCTCGGATGGGTGGGGTCCATGACGGCGTGATCACCGAGGGCCGTTCCGTTGGGGCTCGGCGTCGGACGGGGGATTCCGAAGGACCGTACGGAATCCCTTTGCCCAATGGTCAAGAATCGTTGACCATTGGGCGCATGCCTGCCGATGATCTTCCCGAGTCGCTTCACGTCACCACCGAGGAGCAGCTGCGTGCCGTCTCCAATCTCACGCGCCACCGGATCATGGCCGTGCTCCGCTTCGAGCCGGCGACGATCACGCAGATCGCCGCGCGGGTGGGCCTCGCGAAGGGGAGTTCCAGCTATCACGTGCGGCTGCTCGAGCGGGCCGGCCTGGTGAAGGTGGTGCGGACGCGGAAGGTGCGGGGGGTCACCGAGCGGTACTACGCGATGGCCGCGCAGGCGATCGTGCTGCCGGATCCGGGGGCGAGGCAGCCGGATGTGCTGATGCGGCATGTGGTGGCGGACCTGGAGGCGGCACCGGTGGATGCCGAGCGGCATGTACGGATGGCGCATCTGCGGCTCACCGGTGAGCAGTTCGCGGAGCTGGGGGCGCGGCTGCAGGCACTGGCGGACGAGGATCGGGAGCTGTCCGATCCGTCGCTGCCGGACGTGTCGCTCGCCTTCGCGCTGTTCCGGCCGGCGCCGCGATAGCAAGCCGAGGGCGATGCCAAGTGACCTCGGATGTTGGGAAGTTGCCGACGGGGTTCGGACGGCTGTGGACCGCGCAGACGGTGTCCTCGCTCGGTGACGGGGTGATGCACGCCGCGCTGCCGCTGCTCGCGTTGACGTTGACGCGGGATCCGATGGCGTTCGCCGTCGTCACGGCCGCCGGGACGCTGCCGTGGCTGCTCTTCGGGGTGCTCGGGGGTGCGCTGGTGGACCGCTGGGACCGTCGGCGCACGATGTGGGTCGCGGACGCGGCGCGTGCGGTGCTGCTCGCGATACCGGTGGCGGCGGCCATGCTGGACGTGCTGAGCGTTCCGTTGCTCGCGGCCGTCGCCTTCCTGCTCGGCCTCGGCGGACTCTTCTTCGACACGGCCGCCACGGCCTACCTGCCGGATCTGCTCGGCCGCGACCCCGTACTGCTGGAGCGTGCCAACTCCCGCCTGCGCGGCGCCCAGACCGCTGCGTCCGGCTTCGCGGGGCCGCCCGCGGGCAGTGCGCTGCTCGCACTCGGGCGGGCGGTTCCGCTGGTCGCCGACGCGGTGTCGTTCGCGCTCTCCGCACTGCTCGTTCGGTCGCTGCCCGCCGTGCCGCGGCCCGTACCGCAGGCCCGCGAGTCGCTGCTTCGACAGGCGCGGGCCGGGGCCTCGTACGTTTTCCGGGACCGGTTGCTGCTCGGACTCGCGCTTCGTCCGGCGGTCGGGAACGTCGCCTTCCTCGCCGTGGAGACCGTACTCGCCCTCTTCGCGCACGAGCGTCTCGGCATCGACACGTTCGGCTACGGCCTGCTCCTGACGGCAGAGGCCACCGGCGGTCTGCTCGGTGCCGCGATCGCCTCCTTCCTCGGCCGGCGACTCGGCACCGGCACCGCGCTGACCTGCACGGCAGCGGTGGAGGGGCTTGCCATCCTGGGGCTTGCCGCCGCCCCGAATCCGTACGTGGCCGGGCTCGCGCTCGCCATCTGCGGGGCGGGCATGGGCGCCACGATGGTGCTCGGGCCCTCCCTTCGGCAGGCGATCGTCCCCGCTCACCTGATGGGCCGGGTCGCCTCCACCTCCCGCATGCTCGGCATGTGCGCGGCCCCGTTCGGCGCCTTCCTCGGCGGCTGGCTGGCCACCGCGTACGACATACGCACCCCGCTCTACGCCGCCGCCGGCCTCCTGCTCGCCATGACCGCCGTCACGGCGACCATGACCGGCAACCGCCGGGTCGAGGCGGCGCTGCGTGACGCCGCATCGGCCGGCGGTCCGGGCCACCCCGAATCCGCGGATCCCGTCCGGGAAGCTGCGCCCGAACTGTCGTGACGCTTTCGCGGAAGTCGGCGTCGGCCGGATCCGAGGACGCACCCGAGTGCGACTCCGGACGGATGGGCCTCGGGGTCCGTCTGAAAGCGCCCGAAGTTCCCCGCGCGGGCGCGGGTGTGTGCGCGGCGCGTTACCGGGGCCGGACGGCGAAGACGCACATCGCGAGGCGGTGGCCTGGGTCGCGGCTCCTTGTAGCGGTTCGCGAACTTCTCGTTGACCCTGATGCCGTCCGGGCCCAGGGCGTCGGCGGGGGATTCGGCCATCAGGATGATGCCGCCCCTACTGGTCGAGTAGACCTGTGACCGGGCCATGTCCGGCCGTCGGTGGCGGGTGGCAGGTGGCGGGTGGATGGCGTCCCTCGCCGTCGCGACTGCCGGTGGAGGGCGTGTGCGGCCACGATGGCGGCCTTCGGGGGCAATCGATGAATGAAGGTTCGGCACACGGCGTGCCTGGCCACACGTTGCCGTGCCGCATGTCAGGCTGATCCGATATGTCGGCTATACCCGGCATGACACCTTGCCCGGGTCGACTGTCGTGCCGAACTGTCGGCCATCTGCCATTGATTGGATAGGCGGGAACCGTGAGCGTCAAACCTGTGCCCGAGGACTACCCGCGCGTTACGCCCTACCTCTGCGTCGACGGAGCAGCGGCCGCGATCGACTTCTACGTCTCCGTCCTCGGCGCGACCGAGCGCATGAGAATGCCCGCGCCCGGTGGCAAGATCGGCCACGCCGAACTCCAACTCGGCAACTCGATCGTCATGCTCGCGGACGAGTACCCGGACATGGGCTTCCGCAGCCCGAAGGCGGTGGGTGGCACGCCGGTGACCCTGCACGTGTACGTCGAGGACGTCGACGCGGTCTTCGCGAGTGCCCTCGCCAACGGCGCCACGGAACTCCGGGCGGTGAAGAACGAGTTCTACGGCGACCGAGCCGGCCAGTTCGAGGACCCCTTCGGCCACCGCTGGAGCGTCGCCTCGCACGTCGAGGACGTCCCCGAGGACGAAATGGCGAAACGGGCCGAGGAAGCCATGCAGAGCGGCGACTGATCCACGGCGTGCACGCGCGGTGCGAGCGCGGGCCGGTGAAGATCGCCGCACGTCACGGGGCCAGGACGTGCCCCGCCGCATCGCGGAGGCCACGGCACCACCGGCCGCGACGGCCGAGGCTGCGGCAACCGGCAGTCGCAGGGTCCATGCGCGCAGCTTCGCCGACTTGGATGCCTGAGCCAGTAGCGCGTCGCGTCCCCGTAGTACGGCCGGCCCGACGCCGGTGAGAGTCAGCGCCATACCGACGCCGAAGACCGCCACCATCAGGAGCGCGACACCGAATCGGCCGGTGAGCAGCCCGCTGACAGCACGAGGAACGCGGAGGGCGAGGGCGGCAGGCCGCCGGATGTGCCGAGCGGCACGAGGCCGCGCCTGGTGAGCAGCGACGCGGTGGAGACGACATGACTGTGCCCGTGCCCGTGCGTGTGGCCGTGGCCGTGTCCGTCCTTGTGGCTGTGGCTGTGGCTGTGGCCGTGCCCGTGCGTGTGATCGTGGCCGTGTCGGTGGGTGAGGGTGGACCGGTGGCGTCGGAGAAGGTTCACTCCCACGCCGACCACGACCAGCGCGGCGATCAGTTGAAGCCGGCTCGTCAGTGCGGCGACGTCCGGGGCGCTCTCGGCGGCGAGCCACCACCCGACGGCGAGCGCGGCCACCGACGCGGTGTGCATGGTCGCGACGATGACGCCCAGCCACAGCGCATGTCGCGCTCGGGACCGACCGCCGAGGAGGAAACCTGCCGCAAGCATCTTCCCGTGACCCGGCGCGCAGGCATGGAAGGCGCCCACGATCGCGGCGACGAGCAGCGCCACGGGCAGCGCGGCACGGTGGTCGAGCAGCGCGGCCGGATCCGTGGTCCAGACGGTGCCACGCCCCTGCGCCTGTCCGGCGTCGACGGAGTGGTCGGCGCTCGACGGGCCGACGGCGAGCGTACGTAGTCGGTGACAGTCAGGTCGCCGGTCGAGATGGTCAGCGACGCGCCGTCGACCTCGGACATCGCCTCGACCTGGCCGGTCCACTGCGGAAGCGTCGAGGCCGCGGCCCCGGCCTTGGTGTTGCCGACCTCGGGGTCGGAGACCATAGGACGAAACCAACATCGCCTCGCAGCGAGAGTTCCCTGTTGGGACAACGAGAGTTCGCCGGCGGGTCATGTCACGACACGAGGTGATCGCCGCTATTCACGCAAGCGCCGCGCGGTCGTCACCCGGTACGGTCCCACTGGTGATAGGCCGACGTGGAGTCGGACGCACACTCGACCGATCATCCATACGCCCATCCGCTCGTCCCTCACCATCCCCGAATCGCACAGCGGCTGCCGCGTCCGGGCCGGGGTGGCGTCGAAGGCCCGTACCCCGCGCACGTCGTCCGCCGCCGGGCGCATGGAGAGATTGGGTGGGCGCCGATGAGTTTCCCCGCGGACCACAGTCCAAGATGATGACCGGTGCGCCGCGACATGAGCACGCACCGACCGAACCCGCCGAGAACCGGCACGAGACACCAAGGAACCCTCGATGCGCACTTTGATCAGCACGGCGTTCATCTCGCTCGACGGCGTCGTGGAGGCCCCGGGCGGCGAGCCCGGCTACCGCAACTCCGGATGGACCTTCAAGGACATCGAGTTCCTTCCCGAGGCGTTCGAGATCAAGGGCCGTGAGCAGCAGGAGGCCGCGGCGATGATGCTGGGCCGGGTCAGCTATCAGGCGTTCAGCGCGGTGTGGCCGGACATGGAGGACTTCGCCGACTACAAGGTGATGCCGAAGTACGTCGTCTCCACCACGCTGTCCGAGGGCGACCTGGTGTCGAACTGGGGCGAGACCACGATCCTGCGCTCCCTTGAGGACGTCGCCGCGCTCAAGGAGACCGACGGCGGACCGATCATCGTGCACGGCAGCGCGACCTTGAACCAGGCCCTGTCGGACGCGGGCCTGATCGACCGCTACCACCTGCTCGTGTTCCCGCTCCTGCTCGGCGCGGGCAAGCGCCTGTTCAGCGCCACGGACAAGGACACCCAGAAGCTGAAGCTGGTCGAGCACGAGGCGTACGCCAACGGTCTGCAGAAGAACGTCTTCGACGTCGTCCGCTGACCACGCTCCCGCGGCGTGCGACCCGGGCGCCGGGCGGGCGTTCCGGGACCGGCGTCACCGAAATGCCCGCCGACGGACCGCGGTCGGCGACGCCTCGCCGTCTGCCGGTCGTGACGTGCCGCTGCCGGTCGGCGCGAGGGTGCCGGGCCCGGACGCCTACCGGCCCTCCCCGGTGGTCACCCATTCCGGACGGAAAGGTTCAGTGCTCGCAGAGGGAGAATTGTCGTTCGTAGATCTGCTCGTTGTGTTCGTCGACGAAGAACTTGCGTTCCTGCATGAGTTGTTCGCGGTGGTTCCTGGCCTGTTCGAGCGTCATGGTCGAGGTGTCGGACCATGGTTGTTGCGGCGGCACATCGGATGTCGAGACGATCCTTTGCGACGGGTCGACCAGGAAGAACGCGAGAATTTTGCGATATCCCGGGCGGGTGGGATCCGTGAGCCGGAATGAGCCGACGCGGTGTTGCAGGATGTTGGGGAACGCCAGACAGCGGCCCGCTGGGGTCGATGCGAATCCCAGCATCTGGTTCAGTGCGTCTTCGTCCTCCAAGCCGTAGACGTCACGCACGCCGTTGTCGTCGTTCTGTTCGTAGCGCGGGTCGTCGAGAGCCGCCCGGAAGCTCAGCCTGCTTTCGGTGATGTTCTCGCTGTCCCAGTAGTAGATGGCGGTAGAGACGATCCGCTCGTTCATCATTCCCTCGACATGCCAAGAACCGCCCGGGTATTCGGGCTTGTCCGGGGTGAGATGAATGGTGGCGAGCTTGACGATGACCTGGAGACGGCGGCCGCGCAGGTCGACTCGGGCGGATTCATCGGGCAACCGGGGAGGGGTGAAGGCCGGGGCGTCCGGGACGACCGGACGGCGGTTTTCCCACCAGTCGTCCTGAGCCGCTTCCCATGCGTGAACGGCTTCGTCGTAGGCGTCCTCATCACTGTAGGAGGACTCGTCCGGAGGCTCCGGCTCCGAGTCGTACCACCCGTAGGGATCGGCCTCGATCCGCAGGGGTCGCGGATGGCGCAGATCGGTGAGTACGTTCTCCAGCAGCGGGCGCAGGCGAGCCAACAAGTCCGGTAGTACGGCGGCCAGTTCACGATGAGTGTCGGGGTGGACGTTGTTGACGTACGAACGGAAGGCGACATCGCCGTCGTCACTGACGTCGACGTCCGTGGGTAGCCACTGGAATTTCTCCGAGACCTCGTACTTCGAGTAGCGGCTCGTCGGGTTCTGCCAAGCCCGCTCGGGCGCCTCGCTCACCCCTCTCACCAGGCAGAACAGTGAGGGATGGACCAGATCCAGTACCTGGCCGTCGGATCCGGGATGCCAGTCCTGTTCTGCTTCGGGGACCTGTTCCAGAGCCCGAACCGCCTCGCGCAGCCGGGATCGGAGCTTGTCGTCGATCAGCGTGTCCGACTGCCACACCCCGTCGACGGCGGACACCTCGACGCCGGTTCGTTCGTCCCGCAACGCGGCGTAGTGCAGGAGTTCGGCAAGCACGTAACGAACCTGTGCTTCGGTGAGGCCCTGGGCGACCGCTTCCTGCGTCCACCTGGCGACGATGTCGGCATCGTTCATCTTGGCGAACCACCCCGGCTTCGCCCGGATGTGTGCGCTGCACTGCATCATCTGAAGTTCCCGCAGCGTTCGGGGTGTCGCGAACGATATGGAACGGGAAGCATGAAAGGGCAGCGGGAAAGCAGACAGGCCGGTCAATTCTCTTGATCCTCCCAGTCGGTGTGCGGTGGCGGGAAGGATACTTCAGCAGAGCGACACCGCCTGTGGCCCTGTCATCGCCTGGATCATCGGGGAGCAGTCGTGGCGCGAGCGGACCGGCCGTCTCCGACGCACGACGGGACCGGGGGCCCGCCGAGCGCCGAGTCGGCTCGGCGGGCCACCGAGGCCGTCCGGCGGATCGAGTCCGCGCGGATCGTCAGCGCGCCGGCCCGCTACATCGCCGACTTCGAACTCGCCGAGGACGTCGCACAGGAGGCGCCGGCGGAGGCGCTCGTACGGCCTGCAGGCGGCGTTCGCGGCCTGTCACGCGTCCGCGTCCTCGGTGCCGGAAACCGACCGGGAACGCGTCGTACTCCTGTACGAGGCCCTCGGTCGGCCGTCCGGTTGGGGCGCTCCCGCCACCCGGGGGTCCCGACCGCCTCGTCGTCGGTGGCGGAGCGGGGCCGATTCTCACGATCGACCGTTGGCGAGAGGCGTGTGGGGGAGTCGCCGCTTCCGGTCCGGACGCATGTCCCAGCCGGCTGCTCTTACGTCAGATCGGCGAGGAGGTCGTCCAGGGCCTTCTCGAGGGCTGCGGCGTTGGCCGGATCGAACCAGGTGGTGCGGATGCGCTCGTTGCTCCCCTTGGGCGTCTCGTGGTCGGCGGCGAGTTGGTGCAGAGGGCGGCTCTCGTCGCCCAGGGAGCGGCCGACGTTCCGGAAGAGGCCGCGCACGTACCGGTCGGCGGCGTCGGCGGCGATGCCGTGGCCGGTGGCCCACGAGGTGAGTGTGGCGAGGTAGGCGTAGTGGGCGGTGAGCGTCCCGGTCAGTGCGGAGAAGGCGTTGAAAGCGTCCTCGTCCGCGACGGGGAGCGCTCCGCCCAGCTGGTCGAAGAGAGAGTCCACCAGCGGGTGCGAGGGGCAGGTCACGGTGACGGAGCGGCGCTCGCGCACGGCGGGCAGCGGGATGGCGCGGACGATCGGGGCGCCGGTGACGAGGGTTCGGCGCAGGTCGTCGGTGGCGACGCCGGCCATCAGGTTGACCACGGTCCTGTCGTTGTTCACCTTCAGCCCGGCGAGCGCCTCGTGGTGGTCTTGGCGGCGTACGGCGATGATCACCAGCTCGGAGCGGTCCAGCACCTCCTGGTTGTCGGCGCACACATGGACGCCTTCGAAGCGTTCGGAGAGTTCGGCTGCGGTGCGGGCCCCTCGCGGAGAAAGGAAGACGTCCGGCGACGCATCGCCCCCGTCGCGCAGGCCCTCGACGATGGCCCGGCCGATCTCGCCCACTCCGATGATGCCGATGCGCTGCACTGTGTCTTCCTCCATGGTGCGCTGTGGTCGTGACCTGTGTTGGTGCGGTCTGTACGGTCGCGACGAACGCCATCGGTTCCTCGCGTGCCGAATCGAACGGAGCCGATGTCACGTCGGTCGCGGTCTTCTCCACAGCATTGTGACCGCGACGACGCCCGCCAGGCAGGCAATCATCCCGGCACAGCCCAGCTCCGACGGCAGTCCGGTCGCGCCGGAGGTGTCGGGCGGGTGCGGCGGGTCGTGGAGCGTCGCACGTCTCCGGTGGCCGCGATGGAGCCGCCGTCCGCCGTCCGCCGTTTGCCGTCCGCCGTCACCGCCGGTGCGGGCCGGCCGGGGGCGCCACATGTACACCGTCCGGGGGAGCCCGGGCAGCGTCACGGCCGCTTCCACCACGCTCCCGATCCGATCGGCCTTGCTTCCTTCGGGGCGTCGTGCCGGCCCGGTCGATCGCCGACGGTCGACGTCACCCCTCACCCGTCACCCGTCACCCGTCAGCCCTTGAGCGCGGCGCGGAGGGCTGGGGTGTGCTCGGCGGCCCAAGTGGCGAAGGTGCGGCCTGGGCGGCCGGTCAACTCTGCCAGGGTAGGCAGCACTTCCTCGGGAAACTGCACTCGTCGCGCCTGATAGTCCAGGACCTTGTCGACCACCTGTGGGGGCCGGCCCACGGCCCGCATGCGTTCGCGTGCCGCGGCGGGGGAGAGCTCCTCCCAGGACAGCGGAAGTCCTGTTGCCTCCGCGAGGGCGGCGAGCTGTTCGGCCTGGGTGATCACCGCAGGGCCGGTCAGGACGTAGCGGCGTCCGCTGTGGTGCGGCTCGGTCAATGCCAGTGCCGCCACTGCCGCGAGGTCGGCTTCGTGGATCGGGGCCGTCGCGGCAGCGCCGTAGGCCGCCTGCACGCTTTCGCCGGCGCGCAGGTCGGCCATCCAGTGCCAGGCGTTGGCCATGAAGCCGTGCGGGCGCAGGAACGTCCAGTCCGGCACCGCTTGTTCGACGAGCTTCTCGACCGCACCATCGGGTCGCGACGGATCGTCGTCGGCAACCACGGAGGACAAGTAGGCGATGCGGCGGATCCCGGCCTCAACCAGTGCCGCCACGGTCTCCTCGGCACCGTCCGCCTTCACGAACGGCCAGACCAGAAAAACTGCTTCGCACCCACGCGCGGCCGCGGCCACCGTGGACGGATCGGTCAGGTCGGCACGGACGAGTTCCAGTCCGTCGGCGTCGGCGAACCGCGAGGTCTCCGGGTCCCGCACCAGCGCCCGTACCCGATGCCCGCCGTCCAGAAGGGCCGCAACAAGGGCTCGTCCGACCGTCCCGGTCGCTCCGGTCACCGCAATGGGCAGGTCTGTGGGCATGGCAACGCTCCTGGAGGCAAGGCCTCTCGCAGGAGGCCGGTCACGGGGTCTTCCACGACCGTAGAACGGGACGGGAAGTCACCCAATGCCTCATCGTCTTCGGAAAATACGCAGACGTATCGGGGTCGAGACCCTCGCGCCGGCATGGCCCCGCGGGATCGCCGAGGAGGCTGAGGAACCCGAGCAACCCGAGCAACCCGAGGAAGCGGACGAAGCGGACGAAGCGGAGGAAGCCTCGGAACCCGAGGTCCTCGTGCCGGCGACCGGCGAGGTGGCTACTAGCGTGTCGGGCATGGACCTGCTCGGCGACGTCGTCGCCACCATGCGCGCCGGAGTGCCGCGGTCGGCTCGCGCGCAGTGGTACGCCCCGTGGGGGCAGGAGTTCCGCCGCGGCCCCGGCGCGGGCTTCGTCGTCGTGCTGCGCGGCCCCTGCGTACTGCTGCGGCCGGACGTCCCGCCCCTCCCACTCGGTGTCGGTGACGCCGTGTTCCTGCCGCACGGCGACGGCTACGCCCTCGCCGAACACCCGGACAGCCCCCTCGCCGCCCCGACTTGCGGCCCCGACGGCACTCCGGTCGACCCGCCGGCCCCGGCCGGCCGACCACGCGTGCTCGAAGAACGCTTCGCCGCACCACCGACGGGAGATCGCACCGCGCTCCCGCCGGGCGCGACTCCCACGACCGTCACGCTCTGCGGCGCGTACCACCTGGACCGCGCACACACGCACCCACTGCTCGACAGCCTTCCCCCGGTCGTGCATGTCCCCGCGCAACTCGGCGGAGCGCCGGGCGGCGGCGGCGACGACGGCGCACGTGCCGGTCTGCGTTCCACCGTCGAACTGCTCGGCGCCGAACTGGGTACGGCCCGGCCGGGGACCGGCATCGTCGTCCCCGCACTGCTGGACGCGATGCTGGTCTACATCCTGCGCACCGGGTACGCCGAGGCCGCCGCGACCGCCGCCGGTACCGTCGGCCACCCGACCCGCGGCTGGGCCGCCGCGCTCGCCGACCCGGTCGTCCGCGCCGCGCTGGACGCCGTCCACGACAACCCCACCGCGCCCTGGACCGTCGAATCCCTCGGTGCTCACGCCGGCCTGTCGCGCGCCGCGTTCTCGCGCCGCTTCACCGCGTTGGTGGGCCGTCCCCCGCTCGCGTACCTGACCTGGTGGCGCCTGACCAGCGCGGCCCGACTCCTCCGGCACTCCGACGCGCCGCTGGCATCCGTCGCCGACCAGGTCGGCTACGCGTCCGAATTCGCCTTCGCCAACGCCTTCAAGCGTCAGTTCGGCACCCCGCCCGGCCGCTACCGCATTCGTGAGAAGTGACGGCGCCGGTAGGCCGGTTCGGGTGAGATGTTCCGGAGGGCGAGAGTCGCTTCGGCTGCCGTCTCGGTACTGTGACTTCCCATGACCGACGGCGAGATCGAGATCACCGCAGAGCTGGTCCGCGACCTGCTGCGGGAGCAACATCCAGACCTTGCGGGGCTGGCCGTCCGCGAGGTGGCGGGCGGCTGGGGCAACCAGATGTGGCGCCTCGGGGACGATTTGGCCGTGCGCATGCAGCGCATGGACCCCACCCCGGAGCTCCAGCTCAAGGAGCGGCGGTGGCTACCCGTACTGGCCCCGCGCCTGCCGCTCCCGGTGCCGACCCCGGTGCGGTTCGGCGAACCGTCCGAGCGCTTCCCCAAGCACTGGACCGTGATGACGTGGGTACCCGGCGAGCCGCTGGACCACGGCTCGATCAGCCGCGGCGCCCACGCGGCAGACACGCTGGCGGGCTTCCTCCGAGCGCTCCACGTGGAGGCGCCCGTCGAGGCGCCGATCGCCACGGACCGCGGTGCCCATCCCGGGAACTGCACGGACGGCTTCGATCACTTCTTCGAAGCCATCGCCCCCGAAGACACCGCCGCCGACGTCCGGGCCGTCTGGGACGACGCCGTCGCGGCCCCCGCGTGGGAGGGCCCGCCGGTGTGGGTGCACGGCGACCTCCATCCCGCGAACGTCGTCGTCTCGGACGGAACGCTCTCGGGCATCGTCGACTTCGGTGACCTGTTCGCCGGCGATCCGGCGTGGGACCTCGCCGCCGCATGGGTGCTGCTACCCGCAGGCACGGCCGCACGGTTCTTCGACACGTACGCGCATGCGGACGAGTCGGCGATCCGGCGCGCCCGCGGGCTGGCCGCCATGAAGAGCCTCTTCCTGATGCTCATGGGGCGGAACGGAGATCGGGGCCTTCCCGGCGGCAAGCCGAACTGGGGACCTGCCGGCCGCGCGGCACTTGATCGTGTTCTGAAGGGCGTTTGATGCCCGCAATCTTGTTTGGCGTTCAACGTTTCAGGCTGAACGGCGTCCAAGCGCTGGGTCGTTCCTACGAAACCGTCCAGATTCGGCTCACGGACGACTCCCGGCGATCACTGCACATGCAGCCGAGCGGATGGCTCCACCCCGACGACAATGTGCGGCGCCGGCGGTGCCGGTGTCGGCGGGTTCTTGGATGTCCTTCGCGGGCGGGCGCCGCGCGGGGAGGAGTTCGGGTCGGGCATCTTGTTCAGTCTCCTGGAGGGGGGACCGCGCGGGGCGCGGCGGGTGCGGGATGAGGCAGGCGGCCGCGCAGGCCGCCGGCGCAACCGCGCCTGCCGGGGCGAACGCCATGCGGTACCCGTCCAGGGTCGGCGCCGCCACGGCCACGCCCGCCGTGTCGGCGAACAGGCGGGTGTGCTGGGCCAGTACGGTGGCGACCACCGCGCTGGACAGGGCCTGCCCGATGGTGCGCATGAGGACGTTGAGGCCGTTCGCCGCGGCGGTCTGCTCCAGCGGCACCGCCCGCGTGATCAGCATGGGCAGGGCGGAGTAGGCGAGCGCCGTACCGACCGAGACCACGGCCGCGCCCGCGATGACCGCCCACAACTTGGCTGCCGGCGGGCAGGCCGCACTTGCGAGCGCCTGGACGGCCTGCGGGGAAGCCGACGGCAGTCGGTCGGACGGCTGAACCGACCGCTCATCGACGGCCGTCCGCGATCCTCGACCGCACGAGCCGACCGTGCGTGCATCGTCCGAGGCGACCCGGCCGTCCTCGGTCGCGGTCGGTCGCTCCTCCAGTGTCAACAACGCTGGTGGGCAATACAGCCGGGTCGTCTACGTGGCTTGGTTGTTTCCCGTCGACGTCATGCGGGGTCGGGCCGGTACGCGCGTAGGAACGTGTCGACCGCGGCGGCGGCGATCGCGTGGGTTTCGGCGGCCGTCACTTTGCGGCTGCCCAGGTGGGAACGCGCTTCCATGGGAGCGGTGAGAAGCGCGAGGAACTGTTCCGCTGCCTGCGCGGGTTCGCACGGGCGTAGGCGTCCCGACAAACACAGTCGGGCCAGTCTGTCGGCGAGGGACTCGGCGATCCGGATCGAGGTGCGTCGGTGGACGGCCTCGACAAGGTCGGGGAAGTGGACCACTTGTGCGTGGGTGAGGCGTCGCAGCGCGGTGGAGCGTTCGTCGCAGCAGAGCACAAGCAGTCGGTACGCGATGTCCTCCATTGCCGCCGTGAGGTCCTCGCCGGGTGCGCGCAAGTCGTCGACGACGGCGAGGCAGTCGGTTTGTACCGCGTCCGCGGCGGCCTCGACGGTGTGCCGGAACAGGTCTTCCTTGTCGGCGAAGTGGTTGTACATCGTCGGTTTGGCGACGCCGGCCTCGGCGGCGACTTCCCGTACGCCCGCCTGTTCGTAGCCGTGCCGCGCGAACACCGCGAAGGCGGCGTCGAGGATCGCTCGCCGCTTGTCGATGCGCCCGCGTGGCGCGAACCGTTCCCTTGGAGGAGCTGCTTCCGTCACGTGCGCAGCATACTGCGGGTCAACGAATCTGACCCCAGCGGTTCACTTTTCTTGTCTGCGTGTGTCAGAGTACTCACCAGCCTACTTATCTGAACCAATGGGTTCATTGAAGGGAGTGGCCGTGATAGCCAGCCTGCAGCGCTTCGCGTTCAAGGACGAGACAACCGAGGAGGAGCGAGTCGAGGTGCTCGCCGCCTTCAGGCGGACCGCGAGCGTCGAGTCGGTGGCGTTCTCGACGGTCGGCCGCGATCTGGGAGACCCCGCCGAGGGCTTCACCCACGCGTACTTCTGCGCCATCGCGGACCTGGCGGCATTGGAGCGCTACATGCACGACCCCGTGCACTTGGCGGGCGACTTCGTGATCCTTCCCCGGCTGGCGCGGCTGATCGCGGTGCGCTTCTCCGACGATTCGTCACCCGATCCGGCCGACGCCATCGCGGCGATCTATCAGGCGAAGGTGCAGAAATATCCGGAATGGGAAGAGATGCTGAACGCGATTCCGGACGTGAAGGTGGCGGTGGAGTCAACGCGTTGAGATCTGCGGATTCCGTGAGTCTGCGCCGGTTGCAGATCTCGATAAGGCGGGCCCGGAGCGGTCACGGCTGCGGCGGGCGGTAACAGACGCGGATCCTGGTGTGACGAGCCGTTGATGCGCTGAGGATCACTCGGAATGTTGAGGGCGTCGGCCCCGGCCGGTTCGGGTCGGGGCCGAACCTGTTGCCATGCGGGGCGAATGGGTGGAGGAGACGGTCGGGCCGGACCGCGTCGTCTGCGCATTTCCGGGATCGTCCCTGCGGCCCCTGGCGTGTCGACCCCGATTATCGAAACCGACTCTGTGACGAGGCGACGGACCTTTCGGTGGTCGTCCGAAGGAAAGGAGGTGAGCGCACCGCTCCCGGCTCGCCTTTGTCGTTCGGCGGTCCTACTGTCGAAGGCGTTCACGAGGAGGATGTCTGATGCGCAGCGTGACCTATTCGATGAACGTTTCGCTTGACGGCTATATCGTCGGGCCGGACGGCAACTTCGACTGGACGGCGCCCGACCCGGAGGTCTTTCGCTTCTGGATCGAGGAGATTCGACAGGTTGGCGTCCACCTGTTGGGACGACGGCTGTACGAGACGATGCTGTACTGGGAGACCGCCGACCAGGATTCCTCGCTCGACGAGGCCGAGTTGGAATGGGTCGCGCTCTGGAAGCCGCTCCCGAAAGTGGTGTTCTCCACCACGCTGTCGGCGGTACAGGGCAATGCCCGCCTGGCCTCCGGCGGTCTGGCGGAGGAGATCGAGCGGTTGCGAGCCGAGCCCGGGGAGGGCGACATCGCGATCGGGGGCGCGACTCTCGCCGCCGAGGCGGCCGCGCTGGGTCTGATCGACGAGTACCAGGCCATGGTCTACCCGGTGCTGGTCGGCGGTGGCATTCCGTTCTTTCCCCACGGCGAGCGCCGGGTGGATCTCGAACTCGTCGAGACCCGCACCTTCGCCTCGAGATTCGTCTACCTCCGTCACCGCGTGGCACGTTAGCCGGTTCGTCCGCCGAGTCCGGTGAAGCCTCGGACGAGGTCGGCGGCTGCGGGAAGGTCGGGACAAGCGTCGAGGACGCGGTCGGGCCGGCGCGGTCGCCGCTGCTCAACGCTGCGGGGCGGCGGATGACCCGCGGCCGTGGCCTGGTCGACGCCACCGGGCGACCGTCGCCGCCTTGACGGCCGGGCGCCGCGCTGCGGAATCGTCACCGAACTCGAAGCCGTGATCACCGGCCCTGACCACAAGCGCAAGTAGGCAACGGACGTTCGAGGCATCGATGGGGCTCGGACGTTGCTGGGTGGCGGCGGCCGCGTGCGAGGATGCTGCTGTGCCGGATGCGATCGACGCGGTGGACTGGGGCTCCATACCGGGCCATCCCGACTGGTATGAACCCGAGCGTGCCGCCCGTGGTCTTCGTGTTCTTTCCGAGGCAACGAACCTGGTACGGGCGGCGGAGGCCGGCTCGCAGCTCGGCGGCGGTGGAATACTGCATGGCCACAGCGCCGCCGTGTTCCCCTCTGCCGTGATCGCGACCCCGCTGCTTCTGGACATCGCCCAGCGGGGTCACCCGGCGGCAAAGGCCGCTGCGTTGGGGCTGCTTGACGAGGCTTTGTCATGCACTCCGCACGCCGGGTACACGCGGGTGGTGGCTTCCGACGGCACTGCGGTTCCCATCTGCTGTGCCATCGCCCACCATCTGCGAGCTCGCGCCGATTTTCTTGTCGGGCTGGGCAGGATGGGCAAGTCGCTTCTGGCCGACGCGGCCGTGCACTGGCGCTTCGAGATCCGCGAGTGCGTCGCCGACGGCAGCGCTACGTCAGCCTTCGGCATCTTGGCCGGTTGTCTCCCCGACGGCGCGCATGCGGCGGAAATGCATCTCGCCGGTGCCGTCACCGTGCTGAACGAACTCACCCTCGAATACCCGCCCGCCGAGGGTTCTCCCGAAGCATGCCTGCGGGTGATCTCCCGGCATCCGGGCGAACTGCCGCCAGGTGCCGTGCTGTTTCCGGCGAAGTGCGGAGATCGCGTGCACTGACCGGCCTCGGGGCTGCAAGAAACCTGTCGGTACAGGGAGCGGCCGACCTCAACCGCCACACCGCGCGAACGGACCGCGTCCGCGTCCGTCCGTCGAGCGAAGGACTGACGACCGGGTGCCACGCCCGCGGATCGATCGCGGGCGGCGTCGGGCGGGGCTCGGCCGCCCGAGTTCGAGATCCGGCCGATCCTCGTCGGCGGCGGCAACGTCCGCATCAGGCGCATCCGGGCCTCGTGCACCAGCGTGCCGACACCACACCGCCCACCGCGCCGACCGGCGCAGCCACCACGCCCCACCTCGCAGATCGAGGACGTCCGCCGACCTGGGCATGCGAGCCCGCTGATGCCCGCGCCCGTCGGCAACTCGGGCGCGGGGCTTCACCCGAACCATCGGGCGCCCCGACCTGACAGCCGGCGCCTTCCACAACGTCCGGTCAGGGAGAGATGCCACTATCTTCAGCCGAGTTGACGCCAACTTCGAAGCTCGGGGCCCGCCGTGTCCACGCTCGTTGGTGTTGCGCCTGTCACCAGATCCACATCCCGCCGGTTCGGCCGCGCTCGTCGACGCCGACCAGGTGGGCTGCCTCGGGGCCCACACGTGAGGCAGGCCCCAGCGGGATGGCGAAGCGGTGTTCCCCGAAGTTCACGGCGAGGATCCGATCCGGATCCAACTCACAGCCGTCGACGGTCTTGCCGATGTAGCAGCGCAGGAGCTCCAGCGACCCCCGTGCGGGAAAACGCCATTCGCGCCCTCCGTACGATCCGAAGGGGTCGCTCAGCGCCCGCAAGACCGGTCCGTCGAAGTGCAGTTCGACGTAATCACGGACGAAAGACACGGCGCTGACCTCTTGGCCCATCAGCAGTCGGCAGGGGTCGTCCGGGTCGTTGACGATTTCCATCGGCCCATGCTGCCAGAGGCGTCCATCGACCTGGTCACGCGACCGCCCGTGGCTGATCGAGAGGACCACGTGATCGTCTCCGGGGTGGTGGTGATGATCGTCAGGAGGGGCCAACAGGACCAGTGGCCGCAGGAGCAGCCCAGGAGCGGAGTGGTGCCGGTGGAGGGGTCGGCGAATTCGGGGCCGGGTCGCCGAGGAAATGGCGTACGGGGTCGCCGACCTCGGAGAGGTGAAGGCCCTCGTGCTGGGCGCGCAGAAAGCGTTGTTCCTCGGCCGGGCCCTTGCCTAAGCGCTCCCGGCGCCAGAGGTCGTGGGTGGCATCGGCGGCGTACGCGCGCAGATCCGTACCGTCTATGCGGAAGCCCCACCGAAGGGCCGACGGCTGCTCGCCGATGGGGTAGTTCAGGAACTCGATACTGTGCATGGCCGTCATCCTGAGGGGCAACGACCGTTCGTGCGCTGCCTTTTATGCGCGGCTGTCCGAATGCCGGACACCGGCGGGCCGAACATCCGCCGGCCGCCGGCCGGACGACAGCCTCGCTGACGCGGAGCGGATACCGGCGTTGACCGACTTGAGCGGTCTGTCAGAGGGCGATCGCCCGCAGTGCTCCGACGTCGTCCGAAACGTACACGACGCGGTCCTTGACGCAGATTCGCGCCGATCCTCCCCTGGCCTCCGGGACGACCCACTTCACGCGGCCGGCGGCGGCGTCCAGTGCGGTCAGGCCATTCGTCGAGGCGACGTACACGACACCGCCGTCGACCGCAGGCGTCGTGAGCGGCCCGGTCAGTTCGCGCAACCAGCGTTTTGCTCCCGACACACCGGCCAGCGCGGTGACGAAGCCGTCGGCGCTCGACGTGAACAACGTACCGTCGGCGGCCACCACGGTGCCGAGGTTGTCGAATCGCCCGGCGACCGTCGCGCTCCACTGCAAGGTGCCGGTCCGGGGGTCCGCCGCATCGATGCGACCCGCGGCGGGCATCCAGCAGACGGAGTTGCCCAGGGACGTGACAGTCCCGTGGAATGGACGGGAGGCCCCGCCGGAGCTCTGCGGTTCCGTTCGCCACAACTCCCGGTGTTTCACCAGGTCGATGGCGATCAACCCACCGCCGTTGGTGACCAGGTACGCGACATCCCCTGACGCGGTGGGCGGGGCGGACAGTCTCGTTGCCAGTGGGAGGCCCCATTGGACCTCGCCGTTGGTCGGCTCGACGGCCCAGAAAAAGGCACCCTCCGCGGGAACGGTCATGTTCCAGGAGCACAGCAACCCCCCGTCGAAGCCGAAGCCGGGGGACTGCCTCGGGGTCGTCGCGATCTGCCAGCGGATCCGCCCCGTTTCCTGTTCCACGGCGGTCCTGCGGGGGTTGGCGTCGACGACGTGCACGAGGCCGTTGGCGACGACGGGCACCATGTGGGGGACGGGGACCTCCTCCAACTTGGGATCGAAGGTGGGGACGCGCCAGAGGTCTCGTCCGGTACGGGCGTCGAGGGCCGCGAGTTCCTTCCCCGCGACACTGACGAAGACCCGACCGCCGGATACGACCGGAGTGCCGAGTGCCCGGCCGGGAGAGCCGACGTCGCGGGACCAGAGCACGGGGGGACCCGCCGGCGTGCTCGGCTTCGAGTCGTGGCGGCGTCGGAGGAACGCCGCGGTCGGGAGCCCGAGCGCCAGAGCGCCGACACCGAGGTAGAGCGACCGTCGGCGACTCGGGCCGGCAGGCCGGCCGCCCGAATCCGTAGGGGGCGAAGGGTTCGCCGCGGCCTCCGGATCCCGTGGGGGCGGGACTTCGTGCGGCTGCCGAGTCGAGGTCGGCGCCGCGGCCCCGCCGTAGTACATCCCGGGTTTCGGAGGACTGGGGATGCGCGGGTACCCGTGCGGTGTCGGCGGGGCGGAATCGGATGCGATGCCGGAAAGCGGCGCGGGCGCCGCGGATATCGGGGGGGCGCCGGGAGTAAGTGCGAGCCAGGGATTCGCGGCCCGCGCCGAATCTCCGAGGTCGGGATCTCCGCTGCCGCCCCCTGCGGCCTGCTCGGCCCAGTCCGAGCCGAGCACGTCCGTAGCCACGCGCACCACTTGGTGGAGAACGCCGGCGGGCAACCAGGCCGCCTCGCGGCTCGGATCACTGGTGTCGACCATGTTGTCCAGCTCCGCCACGAGTTCCCTCGGCAATGGCCGGTCCTGCGGGCGCTTGGTCAGACATGCCTGGACGAAGCTTCGGAACTCCAGCGGTACGCCGTCGAGATCGGGCTCATGAAGCGTGATGTTCGCAAGCAGAACCGGCAACGGTCCCTCGCCGAAAGGCAGTTTGGCAGTCGAAGCGTAGGCGAGGACGATCCCGCACGAGAACACATCGCTGGCCGGACCGACTTCGGCCGTCTCGAACTGCTCCGGCGACATGAAGGCGATGGAGCCGAGGGTTTGCGACGCGCGGGTGAGCGAGGTCGCGCCGGCCAAGTGGGCGATGCCGAAGTCGATCACCCGCGGCCCATCCGCCGTCAACAAGACGTTGGACGGTTTTACATCGCGGTGGACGAGGCCCGCGGCGTGGATGTGCTCGAGCGCAACCGCGAGCCCACGGGCCAAATGGCGCACGGTTCGCACCGGCAGCGGGCCGTGTGCGGCGACGGCGTCGGCGAGCGTGACGCCCGGCATGTAGGCGGTTGCCAGCCACGGTGTGGCCGCGTCCGGATCGGCGTCCACCAACCGCGCGGTGAAGACGCCGGTGACGGCTCGCGCGGCGGCGATCTCGCGGGTGAATCGACGGCGGAAATCGTCGCCGGCCTCCAGTAGATCGGAACGCACCGTCTTGACCGCGACTGTCCGGCCGCCGGGACCACGCCCCAGATACACCCGGCCCATGCCGCCGGCGCCCAGCCGACCAACCAGGTTGAAAGGCCCCAGCCGGCGCGGGTCGTCGTGGTGCAAGGGCTCCATGGTTCTCCTGTACCGCGCTCGATTTCCCACACCCTGCCAGTCGCTGTGATCATGGTCAAAAGGTCAGCCAAAAAGCGCGACGCGCCCGCGCATCAGGTCCTGTCGGGCAGTCGTGCCGAGATGTGATTCCGGGGGCAGGGGGCGCATCCCGGCCGTCCGCGCCACGATTGTCTTGATCCGCAAGGACGACTCGGCGGCGTCCGCGTCCTACCGGCGTGCCGCCTCGGCTTCGGCTGCCGGCGTGCCGTTGGTGCCGGGGAGGAGGGACGTCGTCACCGGGTCGAGTGCGGGTGCCCGCAGCGGAACAGCGGTTCGCGGGTGTCCAAGGGCACGCGAACCGGTGGCCTGGGTGGCGGCCATGCGCGAAGTCCTGGCCACGCCCGAGCCCCGAGGTCCGGCGGCCCGGACCGGGCGATGAGTCGCGACCCGTCGCGGTGCGGGGCTGGGGGCAGGCGGGTCCGCTTGCCGCGTTCCACCTGGCCAAGTGCCGTAGCTGCGGCCGGCGTTACCGCATCAGCCGGTCCGCCCACGGATGCGGTCCGTAAGTCCGAGTGATGGCGCGGACGAGCCAGTGCCGCTGATCGTCGGTGAGTGTGGGCAGGGCCGCGTCGAGGTCCGCTTCGTCCTTGGGTCGTGGCTCCATGGCCTTGTAGAAGAGTTGCACCTCCGGTGCGAGGTAGGGGATACCGTCGGCGGAGATCAGGCCGAGCGTGTCGATCGGTCGACGTACTCGCGGATCCCGGCGTGACACCCACTCCTGGTCATCGGCTTCGTCGAGCATGACCTGGATGCGCCAGGGTTCGCCCGGTGCCGGCTGGCACCAGATATCGTGAACGCCCTCGGGAAGAGCCTCGCCGGATGCCCACGGGCGCAGATTTCCCGGTGGATCGGCGGCCCACCACTTCCAGTCCGGTAGAGCCTGTTGCACGGCGAGTTGGTCGCGCCGCAGCAGCAGGACGTCAACGTCGCCGTGACCTCGGACGCGGTGGCCCACCGCGAGTTCGATGGCGAAGCCACCCGCCACCCACCAGGGGGTCTTCAGGTCGCGGAACCGGTCGGCGACCTCGGCAAGGGGCGCGGGATCCCACCTGTTCAAGGGGGTGTGCTCGTGGGTCATGCCGTCCATCCTGTTCCGTAGGCTGCTTCGAGGTGCCGATGGCCTGTAGGAGTCGGGTGCGCGGCGCGAGCGATACGCCGGCAGGGGCCGCCCCTCGCTGTGGGGAACTCTGCGTCCTGGCAAACGCCACGAGTGATCCGCAACCGGCAAGGCGTTCCCGGACCTACGGTGCGGTCACGTCCGTCGCGTGGGTGTCGTGCCGGTGCTGCGGGCCGAGCACGCGCAACTCGTCCAGCACCGTGGTGTTACCGGGCGGAGGAGTGAAGATCCGCAGGCGCTGGTCCGCCGCGGGTGTCGCCGGCACCTCGCAGTCCAGATCGATCCTGCCCAGGTCGGGATGCACGAGCCGGTACGGGTGCGACCTACGCACGGGACCTCGTGCCGGTCCCACAGCGCCGTGAATTCCGGGCTCGCGGCGCGGAGCCGCGTCACCAGCGAGCGGGACGCCTCGTCGTCGCCGCGACGGGTCGTCGCGGCCCGCAGGTCGGCGAGCAACTGCCGGGCCTGCTCCTCGTGTTCCTCGACCGCGAAGCGACCGCGGACGTCGGGGTCGGTGAACCAGCCCAGCACGATGTTGCGGTCCTGTTCGGCCACCGTGCACACGCACCCGAACAGCGCGAGCGCCAGGTCGTTCTGCGCCGGCAGGTCGCCCAGATCGCTCACCATCTGCACGGGCACGTCCTCCAGGCGGTCGAGGAGGTACCGCAGGCCGGGCCGCAGGTACTCCTCGGCCCGCGCGCCCTCCGGCGGGCGGTGCCCGGCGAGCAGGTACAGGTGGTCCCGCGCGTCCTCGGTCAGCCGCAGCGCGCCCGCCAGCGCGGCGAGCACCTGGACCGAGGGCTGGGGTCCGCGGCCCTGTTCGAGCCGCATGCTGTACATCGACATCGACCCGAACGACTGTGAGCCGGACGTCCCGGCACGCGCTCCGGGGCCCGACCACCTGCGGAACGCGGAGGTCCTCCTCGCGCACGACATGCCGGCCATCAGGGCGCACGTCCTCGACGTGGCCGCGCTCAAGGGCTCACCCACCCGTGTCGTGCCCGCCGCCGGTGAGAACTCGGGCCACGTCTGGCCGCACACGTGCGCCGCGATGCTCGCCGGCGAACCGGGGACACCCCTGGAGACGTTTCCCGCGGCCTCAACGGATACGTCTTTCGCCCGCGCGGAACCGCGGCACGGATCCGCGCGGTGCTCGGTTCCTGAGGCGCGACGGTCGGCGTCCACCTGCCGGGCGGCTGTACGAGACGATGCCGTACGCGACGTACCCCGCGTTTCTCGGGTCCGCGACACGGGAGGACAGTGCACCATCGGGTCCACGACCAGGGGTGATAGCCAATTCCTTATCGGTTTCAGGCCGATACTTGTCTTGGACCCGCGAGATTTTCTCCGCTGTACTGAGCGGCATGATCATCATTGACCGGCGTCGCCACGGATGGACCCACAGATTTCGCCCGAGTGGCGTGGCGGCCGTGGGTGTCGTGCTGACCACGCTGGCCACCGGTTGCGGCGTGCTGTCCGACGACAAAGCAACGGTGGCGGCCTCGCAGACCCCCGACAGGAGCGCACCGGCGGCCGTTTCCTCGGCGCCGCCTCCGACCGTGTCCTCGGCGGCGCCCACGGTGCGGCCGTCCTCGGCCCCGCCCACCTCGGGACCGGGATCGTCCACGCTCGTCCCCGCGCTCCAGGACGCCGCCGTGCGGGCTGTCGGGCAGAACTCGGCCGCTTCCCTGGTGGCGCTCGACATGCGCAATGGGGAGATCGTATCGACGGTGCATCGACAGGCGGGTATGTCGGGTGCGGTCGCTCCCGGTTCGACGTTCAAGATCGTGACGTCGTCGTTGCTGCTGAGCAAGGGGGTGGTGTCGCCGAACGCGAGTGCGCCGTGTCCGGCGAACTCCACGGTCAACGGTCAGAACTTCCACAATGTCGGCGGCATGTCCATACCGAAGGCAACGTTCCGCGAAGTCTTCTCCCGCTCGTGCAACACCGCGCTCATCGACCTGCGCGGGAGGATCGGTGACCGCGAACTCGCCGACTTCTCCACCAAGTACTTCGGGCTCAACAGCAACGCCTGGAAGGTTGCCGCCGGCCAGGGCACCGTGGACGGCGTGGTTCCCGCCGCGACCGGCGAGAACGACAAGGCCGCCCAGATGATCGGGCAGGGCGCGTTGAAGATGAACCCCCTAACCATGGCCTCCGTCGTGGCCACGGCCGTCACGGGCGAGTTCCATCAACCGATTCTCGAACGCGGCATGGATGTCCATACCGTCAAGGCCAAGCTTCCGAATGGCGTCAGCAGCTCCATCAGGACCATGATGATCGACTGCGCAACCACCGGCGCGGCCAAGGACGTCTTCCGCGGCATGTCCGGCGTCGGTGCCAAGACCGGAACCGCCGAGGTCGGTGACGCCACCAACGGCTGGATGGTCGCCTTCCGCGGCAACATCGCGGTAGCCGTCTACGTCGAGGGCGGTGTGTCGGGTTCCGGTGCCGCCGGCCCCATCATCCGCGATTTCCTGACGGCGGTGGCGCCCACGCGGTGATCGCGGGCGAAGCGCTCCGCCACCGCACACGTCCCGCGTCGAGGGTGTCCAGCCCCGCGGCGCAGTGCAACAGCGTCGACTTGCCCGATCCCGACGGTCCCATCACCGCGGTCCAGGTCCCGGCCGCGAGCGAGAGATCCACTCCGTCGAGGGCTCGCACCCGTGCGGAACCTGCGCCGTACGTCTTGACCGCGGGGTCGAGCTGTACCACCACAGGGTCGGGACGCGGCCCGGCGGCGCACGCCGCCTCGGACCGCTCCGACTTCCACCGCGGATAACCGCCCATGGTCGCGACTCCCTTTCGCCGCCCCGCGGACCTCGCCGAGCGGTGGGACGAATCCACCGGCACGTCGGTCGCGGAACACGCCGGGAGGCAACCGGATGCCGGGGATGCCCAGGCATACCCGAGCCTTGCCGTACGGTTCGCGGCCGGGGTGGTGGACTCGAACCGTCCGGGGGAAACGCGGCCCGCCGTCGGTGTCGATGGGAAGACCACTTCGCGAGGGTCGCTGTTCCGCGTGCCGGCCGCGGCAGCCGGGTGTCGGCGACCCCGGCCCGCCGAGAGCCCACTGCGGCGCCCGGTCCGACGAGTCCGCAGGGCGGGTTCGGGGCCGAGAGGTGTTTGCCGCGGGCCCGACGTCTCGCAACCCTCGCCGACGTCTCACTCACGTTCGATGACGTGATGCCCGTGGCTGTGACCTGGTGGAAGCGGGTGCCGAGCAGTCTTGCCCGGACCCTGGCACGCGGTACAGCATGATCTTGCGTGACGTCGCCGATCGAGGGTTCCCGGGGAAAGGAGCCTTGTCGACAGTGCCTGGCGGTGTCAGGCGAGCGAGGCGGCGCGGGCGGGGTCGATGGCGTGCCGGAGCGGCCGGTTCTGGGTGAGGAGGCGGAGTTCGTCGAGTACGAGCTGTCCGAGGCGGTGACGTTCGGCGCCCAGGGCGCCGGCCAGGTGGGGTGTCAGGACGACGTTGGGGAGGGTGAACAGGGGCGAGTCGGGGACCGGGGGTTCGGGGTGCGTTACGTCGAGTACGGCGGTGAGGTCGGGCCTGGCACGCAGGACCTGCGCGGCGGCGGTCTCGTCGATCAGTGCGCCCCGCGCGGTGTTGATCAGTGTCGCGCCCGGCCCCATGGAGTTCAGCAGCCGTTCCCCGATCGAGCCGCGGGTCTCGGGCAGAAGCGGTGCGTGGAGGCTGACGACGTGACAGGTGGCGAAGAGTTCCTCGGTGGAGATCAGCCGGACTCCCGCGCGCCGGGCGGTTTCCGGGGAGGCGACGGGATCCGCGGCGAGGACCTCGACGTCGAAGCGGGCGAGGTGGGCGGCGACGAGCCGGCCGATGTGCCCGAGTCCCAACAGGCCCACCCGTGACCGGTAGGCGCCCGGGACGTCGGGGTCGGTGGGGAAGCGGCGGCTCTGCGCCATCTCCCGCTCGATGCGGTGGGCCTGCTTCAGTCCGAGGAGGACATGGGCGAGGGTGAACTCCGCCACCGGAACGGCATTGGCCGCGGCGGCGGAGACGATCGGGATGTCGCGCTCCCAGAAGGCGGGTGTGGTCAGGTGCCGGACGGATCCCGCCGCGACGAGAACGGCCCGCAGGCGAGGGGCACGTGACAGGAGGGCGCCATCGAGGACGGGTGCGCCCCAGCCCGTGAGCAGAAGGTCGACGGTCCGCAGCGCATCGGGGTCCGCGTCGAGCTCGTGCCGGGTGAGGGGCGGCCCCTGCCAGTGCACGAGCCGGCCGATCTCGGCCAGCACTTCGGGCGGGTAGACGTCGGCCCGGCGTTCTTCCTCCATGACCAACAGGGCTGTCGGTGCGGTGGCCGGTTCGTTCATGTCGGGGTGGTCTCCTCGGCCTGTGCGGTGGTGGACCGTCGGCCGGACGGTCGGCGGTTCCTGATCGGATGTGGACCGTCGGCCGGTCGGTCGGCGGTCCCTGCTCGGGTGTGATGGCAAGCGTCCGACCGAACGTCGCGGATCGGTGTGGCCTGTGCGTTGTCGGGCCCGTAGCTCGCAGGAACCATACATCGGATCATTGAAATGTCATCGCCGTGACCTTGGATGCCCGATCTTCTTCGTTCGGGTGGCTGTGGTGGAGAGTGGGACGCGCCCTGGGGTGAAGGGTCGTTCCCATCGATGCCCTACTTGCCCGAGTAAGAGGCTATTTATCGGTCTCGGGTCGTCGATCCCGTCCGTCGGATCACGTGGGAGAGGGGTGCGGGAGTGCGCCGGAGGAGCGCTCTCGTCGGTCGCCAAATCTTTTGTATTCATCGGACTATTGACCGTTTGAATCGGACCCGGTTACCGTCCTGGCAAGCGCTTTCCAGGCCACGTGATGCGGCTGAAACAGGAGTTGTCATGCAGAGATCGCGATGGATCGGTGCGGGGGCCCTCGCCTCGGCACTGATCCTCACCAGCTGTACATCCGGGCCTGCGGGAGTGGATGCCAAGCAGGACTCCAAGGCGCCCCTCGAGCTCTGGACCAGGACGACGCCGGGCGGACCGGGGGAGAAGGGCGCGCTGGAGCTCGCCGGGGCGTTCGAGAAGGCCACGGGCTTCAAGGTCGAGGTCACGGCCATCTTCGACGACTTCGAGACCAAACTGCAGCAGCGGGCCGCCCAGAAGAAGCTTCCCGACATCGTCATGAACGACGTGACGCAGATCGGAACCATGCACAGCCAAGGTCTGCTCCGGGAGATCGACCTGGGCAAGATCAAGGACAACAAGCAGATTATCGGACAGGGACTGGAGTCCGGGAAGAGCCTGGACGGCAAGCAGTACGGACTCCCGTTTTCCGCGCAGGCGTCCGCGCTGCTGATCCGCAAGGACTGGCGCGAGAAGCTGAAGCTCGACGTCCCGCGGACCTGGGACGACTTCGCCGCGATGGCCGCCGCCTTCACCACCCAGGACCCCGACGGTGACGGCAAGAACAACACCGCCGGGCTCGCCGCTCCGCTGTCCACCAAGCGCGGCTACGCCTCCTGGTACTTCTCCAACTTCCTCTGGGCCGCGGGCGGCGACTTCATCACCGAGGCAGGCAAGGGCAAGTACAAGCCGGCGATGACCACCACTGCGTCCGTGCAGGCCATGCAGTGGTTCCGCGACCTGGGGTGCAAGGCCAAGGCCATCCAGCCCGGCGCCGTGACCATGGACACCCCGCCGACGAACGAGACGTTCGAGGCGGGCAAGGCCGGCATGTACGTCGTCGGCCCGTACCTGCTGCCCCGCTTCGACAAGTCCCTCGGCGCGGACAAGTACGAGGTCGTGCCGATGCCCAAGGGGCCGAAGGACGCCACCGTCCTCGCCGAGGGCAGCTCCATCTACCTGATGGCCGGCTCCGACAACCGGGCCGGCCAGGACGCCTTCGCCGGCTTCGCGGTTTCCGTCGAAGGCCAGAAGAAGGGGATGGAGGGCACCACCGGCTACACCGTGCAGATTCCGGTCAACACCACCGTGGACATCTCCCAGATCCGCCCCGACCCTCGCTGGAAGACCTACGCCCAGGCGTACCAGGACTCCGGGCGGTACGCGCCCGCCATCCCGAACTGGACGCCGGTGCGGCAGGTGACGGCGGACGCGGTGAACGCGCTGATGGCGGACTGCGGCCTCGACATCAACGCCAAGATGCGTGAGCTCGACAAGCAGCTCGCCGACATCCTCAAGGAGCAGGGGATCGCCGCGTCATGAGCCTCGACCAGGCGGAGCCGGCCGCCAAGTCGGCGAGCGGCTCCGCCCCGCGAGAAGCGGGCCGCCGGGTCGGCGGGGCCGCCGACCGCCGGGCGCGCGGCCGCAGAGGAGGCCGGTGGTGGACGCCCTGGCTGTTCCTCGCCCCGGCGCTGATCCTCTCCCTGTACTTCAAGTTCATTCCCATGGTCAACGCGGTGACCATGTCCTTCCAGGAGGTTCAGCCCTACCTGGGAAACCGGTGGGTCGGCACCGACAACTACAGCACGGTGTTGCAGTCCCACGGGTTCCGCGAGGCCGTCTGGCACACGATCGTCCTCGCCGTCGGCCAGACCTTCGGTGCGATGGCGCTCGGCTTCGCACTGGCCCTGCTGATGGAGGGGCAGAGCCGTCGACTGGGATTCGTGCGCTCCGCCGCGTTCCTTCCGGTGGTGGTGCCGATGGCGGTGGTCGCCGAACTGTGGCGGATCATGTACCACCCGACCGGCGACGGCATGCTCAACTCCATTCTCGCTCTGGCGGGAATGGGCCCGTCGGGGTTCATCAACGACCCCGACACCTCGATGGCCTCCATCATGGTCACCGGCATCTGGCGCGGCGCCCCCTACGACATGATGATCTTCCTCGCCGGTCTGACGAGTGTGGACCGCGGTCTGTACGAGGCGGCCAGGGTCGACGGTGCCTCCCGGTGGCAGCGGGTGCGGTACGTGACGGTGCCCGGGCTGCGTTCGGTGTTCTCGATCCTGTTCATCCTCGCCGCGATTCGCGGACTGCGCGTGTTCACCGAGGTGTTCCTGCTGACCAACGGCGGGCCCAACGGCTCCACCGAGGTCGTCATGACCCTCATCTACAAGCTCGGGCTCGAGCAGAACCGGCTCGGTGTCGGTGCGGCGGGAGCGGTCCTGCTGTTCGTCGCGACGCTGATCCTGACCGTCATCGTCCAACTGCTGCGGCGGAGGGAGAGCAAGTGAGCGAGTCGACCGAAACCGCGCTGGGCCTGACCGAGAGCCGCAGCATCGGCGGACGGATTCTGAAGGCCGTCGTCTACCTCGTGGTCCTGACCATGTTCGCGGGTCCGCTGCTGGCCCTGCTCGTCGGCGCCTTCGGCGACATCAAGGACCCGACGCAGCTGAGCATCGTGCCCTCGGGCTTCACGTTGGAGAACTTCGACATAGCCTTCGACCAAGGGGTGCTCAAGTATCTGCTGAACTCCTTCTTCGTCGTCGGCTTCGGGCTCCTGCTCCAGGTGTCCGTCTCCGTCCTGGCCGGATACGCGCTGGCCAGGAAAGTCTTCCCGGGAATGACACTGGCGCTCGTCGCCATCCTGGCGACGCTGATGCTGCCCGAGGAGATCCTGGCCCTCCCGCTGTCCGTCATTCTTTCCGACCTGCCGGTCGTGCACTTCAACCTCATCGGCACCCTCGCCGGCATGATCGTCCCGCTCGGCGCCTGGGGATTCTCCATCCTGGTGATGACCGAGTTCATGAAGGACGTGCCGCGCGAACTCGAGGAGGCGGCGCGCATCGACGGCGCCGGGGACTTCCGGATCTTCGCCCAGATCATCCTGCCGATGTGCAAGCCCGCGCTCGGCGTCATCGGGGTCTTCGGCTTCACGATGATCTGGGACCAGTACCTGCTGCCCCTGCTCGTGGCCACCGACTCCTCCTCGTACACGCTGCCGCTGGCGCTGCGAACCCTGCGGATCGACCCGGCCGTGACCCCCGGCGTGGTGATGGCGGCCTCGCTGCTGGCGCTGCTGCCCTCGGTGATCGTCTTCCTGTTCTTCCAGCGGTCCTTCGTCAGCGGCCTGTCCTCCGGGGCACTCAAGGGCTGACCCGCACACCCGTCGGCTCCGCCCCCACCCCCTCCCGTACGACCAGCCCGACGCGCACCCAAAAGCCACCGCGCGCCGACGGCCGACGAGAAAGAGCGATTCCCCATGACCGCGAGCGCTGACACCCCGCAGGCGCGTCCGTCCGCGACCCCGGGTCCCGAGGCAGGCCCGGAGACGAACTGGTTCACCACCGCCCGGTTCGGCATGTTCGTGCACTGGGGTCTGTACTCCCTCGCCGCACGGCACGAGTGGGTGAAGAACCGCGAGGAACTGACCGACGAGCAGTACCAGGTGTACTTCGACCACTTCGACCCCGACCGCTACGACCCCGCCGAGTGGGCCAGGGCGGCCAAGGCCGCGGGCATGCGGTACGTCGTGCTCACCACCAAGCACCACGACGGCTTCTGCCTGTGGGACAGCGCCCTCACCGAGTACAAGGTCACCAACACCCCGCACGGCCGTGACCTCGTGGGGCCGTTCGTCGAGGCGTGCCGCGCCGAGGGTCTCAAGGTCGGTCTCTACTACTCGCTGATCGACTGGCACCACCCGTCCTTCCCCGTGGACGGCACGCATCCACAGCGCGACGACGAGGCGTTCAAGGCCGCCAACGCCGACCGGGACATCCGCGAGTACCAGCGCTATCTGCACGGCCAGGTCCGCGAACTGCTGACCTCGTTCGGACGGATCGACTACCTGTTCTTCGACTTCTCGTATGCCGAGCGCTCGTGGTGGGGCGGCAAGGGACCCGACGACTGGGACTCCCCGCAGCTCCTGCGGACGATTCGCGAACTGCAACCGCACGTCCTCGTCAACGATCGGACCGGCCTTCCCGGGGACTTCGTCACCCCCGAGCAGTACCAGCCGTCCGGTCCCATGACCGAGAACGGGCGACCCGTGCTGTGGGAAGCCTGCCAGACGCTCAACGGCAGCTGGGGCTACGACCGGGACAACCTGGACCACAAGAGTCCGGACCTGCTGATCCGCATGCTCGTCGACGGGGTGTCCAAGGGCGGCAACCTGCTGCTCAACGTGGGGCCCGACGGTCGTGGCGCGCTCGACCCGCGCGACACCGCGATCCTCGACGAGATCGGCCGGTGGATGCACCTGCACGAGCGGTCGATTCGCGACTGCGGCCCCTCCTCGTACACCGCCCCCGCCGAATGCCGGTACACCCAACGCGGCGACCGGCTCTACGTGCACCTGTTCGCCTGGCCGATGCGTCACCTGCACCTACCGGGCCTGGCCGGCCGGGTGCGCTACGCCCAACTGCTCAACGACGCGTCCGAGATCATCCCGGTCCACATCGACCCGGACCGTCCCGCGGTCAACACCGAGATGGGCGGCCAGCCCGCCGGAACGCTGACGCTCCAGATCCCGGTCGGGCGCCCCGACACCCCCGTACCCGTCATCGAACTGTTCCTGGACGCCCAGGCGACCCAGGACGCCGAGGACACCACCCGGGACACCCCGACCGCCGGCTGATCACTGGCCGGAACACCGTCCGTACCTCCACCACATCCTCACGGAGGCACCATGCAACGCCGCACGTTCCTGATGGGTACCGCGGCAGGGGTGGCGCTGGCCGCCGCCCCCGTCGGCGGAGCGCTGACCGCGAGCGCGAGCGCGGCCCCCAGGGCCGTCCGCACACTGGACGAGCTGCAGGCCGCGATCGACCGGGCACGACCCGGCGACCGGATCGTGGTGGCCGACGGGACCTACACCGTCCCCTCGGACCGCCCGCTCACCATTCGGAACAAGAAGGGCACCGGGCGCGCGCCCATCACCATCGCGGCCCGGACGCAGGGCGGCGTCATCCTGGAAGGCGAGCACAGCTTCGTCCTCGCAGCGTCGTGCCACATCACCCTCGGCGGCTTCTCCTTCCGGCAGCGGAACACCCTGGACATCCCCCCGGACTGCTCGCACATCAGACTCACCCGCAACGACATCCACCTGGCCGACATCGAGGGCGTGCACTGGGTGATGGTGCGCGCGGACGACAGCACGGTCGACCACAACCACTTCCACGGCAAGAGCACCCTCGGCATCTACCTCGGCATCGAGGGCGCGAACACCGAGGAAATGGCCCAGCGCGTCCACGTGTACCGCAACTACTTCTCCGACCACACCTTCACCGGCTCCAACGGCGGCGAACCGATCCGGCTGGGCGTCAGCCCCCGCGCCCTGTCCAGCGCACACGCGATCGTCGAGTACAACCTGTTCGAGCGGGCCAACGGGGACCCCGAAGCGATCTCGGTGAAGAGTTCGGACAACACCATCCGGTACAACACCATCCGCAACAGTTTCGGCGGGATCGTACTGCGGCACGGCAACCGCAACCGGGTGGAGGCCAACCACTTCATCGACGGCACCGAAGGCGTGCGGATCTATGGCAACGACCATGTGATCGTCAACAACCACCTCTCCGGCCTGGCCGGGCGCGCCCTGGTGATCGGCAGCGGATCGGAGCGCGATCACCTGCCCGGCGAGACGCCCGAGGCGCGCCGCGGCAACGACGCCCCCGACCGCATCCTGATCGCCCACAACACCCTGGTGAACAACGGCGGCACGATCTCCGGCGAGAGCCAGCGCCCGCACGAGCCGCGCGACGTCACCGTCGCCGACAACCTGCTCGTCGCGGACACGGGCCAACTGGTCGCCATGGCCAACACCGTGCGCTTCACCTGGACGGGCAATCTCCTGTGGGGCGCCGCCGCGGACGGCAACATCCCCGCCGGCGGCGGTACCCGGGTCGACCCGAAGCTGGTGAAGGACGCGTACGGCATCGCCCGCCCGGCCGCCGGCAGCCCCGCGATCGACGCCGGCACGCCGCGCCGGCCGCGCATCACGCACGACATCGACGGACAGCCCCGCACCAGGACGCCGGACGTGGGCGCGCACGAATACTTCCGCCGGCCGCCGAGGCGCGGACCCCTGACGCCTGCCGACGTCGGTCCCCGGGCCCACTGAGCGCTCCCGCCCACTTCGATCCAGGAGGCATCATGCAACGACGCACGTTCCTCAAGAGCTCGGCCGTGGCCGCACTTGCCGCGGTACCCCTCACCACCTCGCTGTCGGGCAGCGCATCGGCGGCCGATATCCCGGTCTCCTCCCTCGCGGCGCTGCAGAGCGCGATCAACGGCGCCGCACCCGGTGACCGGATCGTCGTCGCCGACGGAACCTATACTGTCCCCTCGGGCGGCTCGATCAACATCTCCGGCAAGAACGGCACGAGCGCCGCACCCATCACCATCGTGTCGAAGACGCGCGGCGGTGTGGTGCTGCGGGGCGCACGCGGCTTCGTGCTCGGCAATTCGAGCAACATCGTCATCAGCGGCTTCGCCTTCCGGCAGAGCACCACGCTCGAGATCCCGACGACCTGCTCGGCGATCCGGCTGACTCGCAACGACTTCCAGTTCGCGGACAGCGGCGATCCGTATTGGGTCGTCGTCCGGGCGAACGACACGAAGATCGACCGGAACCATTTCCACAACAAGACCACCACGGGCATCTTCATCGTCGTCGACGGTCCCGGCAAGACCGACATGGCCCAGAACGTGCAGATCTTCCGCAACCACTTCTCCGACCACAGCTTCACCGGGGACAACGGCGGCGAGCCCATCCGCTTCGGCGTCAGCGGCCGGGCCCTGGCCGACGCCGGCGGAAAGGTGGAGTACAACCTGTTCGAGCGCTGCGACGGCGACCCCGAGGCCATCTCGGTGAAGTCCTCGGGCAACACCATCCGGTACAACACCATCCGCGACAGCCGCGGCGGCATCGTGCTGCGACACGGCAACGGTTCGACGGTGGAGGGAAACTACCTGATCGGCGGCATCGACGGGGTACGGATCTACGGCAACGACCATGTGATCGTCAACAACTACCTCAGCGGGCTGTCCGGCCGGGCCCTGGTGGTCGGCAGCGGCAGCACCCGTGACCACACCCCGAGTGAGACGGAGACCCAGCGGCGGGGCAACGACGCCTGCGACCGCGCGGTGATCGCGCACAACTCCCTGATCAACAACGCCGGCATGCTGTCGGGCGAGACGCGGGCGTTCGAACCGCAGGACGTGACCATCGCCGACAACCTGCTGGTCGGCGACTCCGGCAGCCTCGTCGCCATGGGAGCCACCTCCGGCTTCACCTGGCAGAGCAACCTGCTGTGGGGAGCGGCCGCCAACGGCAACATCCCCGCCGGAAGCTTCATCCGGGCCGACCCCCGGCTCAGTCAGGGCACGGACGGTGTTCTGCGGCTGACGGCGAGCAGCCCGGCGATCGGCGCGGCCACGCTGGGCGGCATAGTCCTGGCCGACGACATCGACGGGGACCAGCGCGGCAGCGTACGGGACATCGGTGCCGACGAGTACGCGACGACGCCCGCACTCCGGCACCCCCTCACCGCCGCGGACGTGGGCCCGAACGCCCCCTGAGCGACCACCGGTGGCGGGGCGCCGCACGCCTGACCGGTCCGTCCACCCGACTCCGCCGGTCCATCCGACCCGGTCCGCCCGACCCCCGTGCGGGCGGACCGCGTCGGACCCCCCCACAGGGCGATCGCAGACCATCCGCAGGCCGACCGCAGGAAGGCAGGGCCATGACCGAGGACAGCACCCGGAGTGCGGCGGACCGCTCCCCGCTCCGCCCGCCGGCCGGGCCGACGGACACAGCGGGGGGCGGGCGGACCCGTCTGGGCCTGTGCTCGGTCACCTTCCGCCGGCTGCCCGCCGCCGAGGTCGCGCGACGCGCGGCCGACGCGGGCCTGGAGGTGATCGAGTGGGGAGCGGACGTGCACGCGCCCGCGGGGGAGCCCGACACGGTCCGCGCGGTCCGTGAGGTCTCCGACCGCCACGGGCTGGTCTGTTGCTCGTACGGTTCGTACTTTCGCGCCACTCCCGCCGAGTTGGCCGCGTTCCCCGCTGTCGCCCGGGCCGCCGTTCTGCTCGGGGCACCCCGGGTACGGGTCTGGGCGGGCGGAACCGGATCGCGGTCCGCCCTGCCGGACGAGCGGCACGAAACCGTGCGCTGCCTGCGGGAGGCGGCCCGGATCGCCGCGGACCACGGCCTGGAGCTCGCGCCGGAGTTCCACGGTCGAACGCTCACCGACACCGTCGCCTCGACCGTCCGGTTGCTGGACGAGGTGGGCGCGGACAACGTCCGCACGTACTGGCAGCCGCCGCAGGACACCCCCGACGAGCAGGCGCTGGCGGGGCTCGTCGAACTCGGCGACCGGGTCACCGCCGTACATGTCTTCTCGTGGTGGCCGGGCAACAACCGGCTGCCGCTGGCGGACCGCCGGGACCTGTGGACCACGGCCCTCGACCTGTTGGCGGGCCGGGGCGTCGAGGCGCTCCTGGAGTTCGTCCCCGGTGACGACCCCGCGGTGCTGGCGCGCGAGGCCGAGACCCTGAGGCGCGCCGCGGCACAAACCTCCTCGATCCGACGCGGTCGATCGTGATCCGGCGGGTCACGAGTGAGATGTCCCGTCGCCCGCCCACCCACCAAGACGCCAGGACGGCAGGCATGCCACTCGAGAACGACGACACGCTCGTGTTCATCGGCGACTCCATCACCGACGCGGGCCGAGACCGTGCGGATCCCGCATCTCTCGGCGAGGGATACGTCCGCGAGATCGCGCGGACTCTGCGCGAGCGGGCGCACGACGGACCCGGCCCCCGCGTCGTCAACAGGGGGATCAACGGCCACCGCGTGTACGACCTGGAATCCCGCTGGAGCACCGACGTCATGGACCACCGACCCACTGTCGTCACGGTCAAGATCGGCATCAACGACACCTGGCGACGCTACGACCGCAACCTCGCCAGTCCGGTCGACGAGTTCGAGGCGTGCCTCGACCGCCTGCTCGCGGCCACCACGCGGAAGTCGTCCGCACGGCTGGTCGTCATCACCCCGTTCCTGCTTCCGGTCGGACCGGACCAGGAACGCTGGTTCGAGGACTTGTCGCCGCGTACCGACGCCGTCCTGCGGGCCGCTGCGCACAACGGAGCCCGAGTGGTTCGCGCGGACCTCGTGCTGCCCCGCGCGGCGCGGGACCGGGAGCCGGCGGAGCTGGCCCCGGACGGCGTGCACCCGAGTCCTCTGGGGCATCGGCTGATCGCCGACGCCTGGCTCGCCGAGGTCGCTCCCGCGGCCCTGGACGCACGGCGGTAGCAGCGCCGCGGGTCAGACGATCGGAGCGTCGGATGCGCGCGCGCTCGCGTTCGTGCAGACCCTGGATCCGGTGCGGTCACCGCCCGGCCGGCTCTTCTCGTCAGGGCCGGCCGCGGATGGAGCGGTGGTCGACGAAGTCCGCGATCCGGTACCGCTTTTCACGAACTCGGACGCCGGGTTCGCCGAGCCTGGGTTGTCGAGCCGCGGACGACCAGCTTTACCGGCAGGGTCATGGGCTTGCCGGTGCGCGGTGCCGGGTTGCCGCGCGAGGACAGCAGCGCGTCGACGGCAGCCCGTCCCTGGGCGCGCAGCGGGGCGGCGACGGTGGTCAGCCCGGGCCTGACGATGCGCGTCGGGAAGATGTCGTCGAAGCCGACCACGCTGACGTCCTCGGGAACTCGGACGCCGCGCGCCTGGAGAGCGAGCATGGCGCCGATCGCCAGTTGGTCGTTGTAGGCCACGACGGCGGTCGGCAGGTCCTGGGGGAGCGCGTCGGCGGCTTCGCGACCGCCTGCGACCGTCGGCGCGAACGGGCCCACGCGCTGCACCCGCATGTCCAGCCCGATCGCCGCCTCGCGCAGGCTCCGCAAGCGCATCCCGTCCGCCCAGGATGCCTCCGGACCGGCCACGTAGGTCACCGTGCGATGCCCCAACCGGGCCAGATGTTCCGCGGTCACGAGCATGCCGTGCGGGTTGTCGAGGGTGATGCTGGGAACGTCGGCGACATCCCGGTTGAGGACGACCACCGGCCGCTGCTTGGCAGTCATGCGGATGGCCGAGTCCGACAGTCGGGTACCCGCCAGTACGAGTCCCTCGACTGCGGGCAACGCCCTTTCCAGACTGGCGCGTTCCACCCGATCGGACTCCTGGGCGTCGATCAGCAGGAGAACGAAGCCGGCCTCGGCGGCGGCGGACTCGGCTCCCCGGATGATCTCGGCGTAGAACGGGTTGGTCACGTCGGAAACCACCAGCGCGAGCATCGAGGTGCGGCCGGTGGGCAGTCCCGACGCCAACGGATTCACGCGGTAGCCGAGCTCCGCGGCCACCCGCCGGATGCGTTCCGCAGTCGCCGCGTTGACCCGGCCCGGCCTGGCGAACGCCCGGGACACGGTGGACGCGGCCACCCCTGCGGCCCGGGCGACGTCGTAGATCGTCGGTGCCTTGCTCCCGCCGGTCGCGGCGGTCGGCGCGTCGTCACGCTCGCTCACCCGATCTCACTTCCGTTCTCGTGGGAAAGCCGCAGGTCTGGGGCGGCGACACCCGGTATCGGACGACCCTATGGCTGCCCAAGGAATGGGTGGGAGGCAGCGCACTGTACTCCGTTCGACGCCGTCATCCCGGCGTGGCCGTCGTCGAAACGGCTACGCGGCGGGCCACCCGGCTGCCGAACAGCGGTCCCCCGCCGAGGGGCGAGACAGGTGCCCGCAGTGGTGGCGCGGAATCAGGCGGGTTCGGGGGTGAGCGTTTGCGGGGTGGGGGCGCTGGAGGTCAGGCCGGCTTGGTGGGCGGCTGTGGTGGTGGCGGCGAGGACGGCGTGGACGGGGAGGCCGAGACGGGCGGCGAGGGCGGCGGCGGGGGCGAACTCGGGGGTTGCCTGGAGGATTCTGCCGCAATGGTGGCCCACCTTGACGGGGAGGCGGCTGCCGAGGACGTCCACGTGGGTCCAGCCTCGTTGGAGTTCGGATTTGCGGACCGGCCGTTCGCGTACGCCCAGGGTGGTGGTGAGGCGGAAGACGGCTTCACGGAGGGGTTGGGCGCCTTGCGGCGGGCACAGGACGGAGAGCGTGTGCGCGGGGCGGCCCTTCTTCATGAGGATGGGGGTCAGCCAGGCGTCCGAGGCGCCGGCCTCCATCAGGGATGCGAGGACGCTGGGCCATGCGCGCGGGTCCAGGTCGTCGATATTGGTTTCCAGGACGACGGCTTCGGCGGCGTCGAAGACGGAATCGAGGGCCGTGGCGGGGGCCGGGGTGCCGAGGAAGACGCGGGTGACGTTGGGGCGTCCGGGGGTGTCGCGGCTGCCGGCCCCGATGCCGGTTCGCTCCAGACGCAGGTGTGGTAGGGGAGCGCATTCGCGGGCCAGGGTGGTGAGCAGCGCCAGGCCGGTGGGGGTGGCGAGTTCGCCCTCGCCGCCCGCGAACACCTGCCACTCGGCGGCGAGTTCGGCCACCGCAGGGGCGGGGACGGGAAGTTCGCCGTGGGCGGTGGTGACGCGGCCGGCGCCCAACGCCACGGGACCTGCCGTCAGATCGGTGACGGCGAGGTCGTGCAGCGCGGCACAGACGCCGACGACGTCTGCGATCGAGTCCCAGGCACCCACCTCGTGGAAGTGCACCTCTTCCGTCGTGGTGCCGTGTACGTGTGCCTCGGCGACGGCGAGGCGGGCGAAGGCGGCGAGGGCCGACGCGCGGACCGGATCTGCCAGGGGCGCCCGCTCGATGAGGCGGCGTACGTCACGCCACGTTCGGTGTGCGTGGTCGTCGTCGCTCGGCGTCACCTGGATCCGCGTCGCTCGCATCCCGGCGCGGGTGACCTGTGTCTGTGCGAGGCGTACCTCGCCGGGGACCACGGCCTCCACCGCGGCACGCACGGTGCTCAACGCGGCCCCGCCGTCGACGAGGGCGGCGAGCAGCATGTCCCCGGCGATGCCGGCGGACGCATCGACCCACGCGGCCCTCATGGGCGCAACCGATGCAGGACCTCGCCGGCTTGCGGCACCACGAGTGTGTCCGGGTCGGCGTCGAACGCCGCGAAGTCCACCGCGGAGGGGTCCAGATGGCCGAGGTTCGCCCCGCGGACGACGTCTTCGGGAATGCCGGTCGCGAGGGTGACGGTCAACCGGCAGCGCTCGCCGCGCTCTTCGTCGTACGTACCCGCGCCGCGCAGGTGTGTGGAGTGCGCCAGGACGCCCCAGTGCAGGTGCTTGAAGCGCTCCCACTGCTTGGTGAAGTAGTCGCGGCAGTGGTAACCGATCTCCTCGATCTCCGGGTGCATCGCGGAGATCGTCCGCACGTGCGGCGCGTACAGGATGACCTCGCCGCCGTCCGCGACGACCGGTTCCAGCTTGTAGAAGCCTTTCGCCGCGGTCCAGATGTCCTCGTACTTCTCCGGGATCACGGACAACACACGCCGCACCGGGGCGTCGAGGTAGCGGACGTGGACCTGCGCGGACACGTCGGCCGCCGCCGACCAGGCCGCCTCCGGGGTCCCGTACGCCATCGAGTGCAGTGCCCCGGTGCCGGATTCGACCACGACGCACAGCGCGCGCCTGCGGCTCGGGATCAGCGCGGCGGCCTCGTGGATCAGCGCGCGGACCGGGGTGATGCCGCGCGTTCCGATGATCTCCGCGCTGGTGATCAGGGCCCCGAGCCAGTGCGACAGGTCGATGATGTCGGCGCCCGCGACGCCGGGGAAGAAGTACTTGTCACCGCCGGAGAAGCCGACCACTTCGTGCGGGAAGACCGGGCCGACGACCAGGGCCACGTCGTGCTCCACGACGGCCCGGTTGAGGCGTACGTCGACCTCTTGGCGCAGCAGCCCGCCGGACAACTCGGCCACGCGCTCGGCGCCGATGGTGCCGACCGAGGCGAACGTCGACGGCTTCCACCACTCGTGGTTGAGGACGGTCATGCCCGGCAGCGGCGGGACGTGGGCGGCCAATTCGGCCTCGCCCATCGGCGCGTGCGTACCCAACGCGACAAGCACCGTCAACCGGGAGACCCGGCCGTACAGCGCGTCGTGCACCGCGGCGAGCAGCAGCGGAAGCGGGCAACTGCGGGTGCCGTCGGGTACCACCAGGCATACGCTCCGGCCGTCGAGATCCTCGTCGGCCAGTTGTTCGGCGACGAAGGCTCGCACCTGGGTCTCGGGAAGGACCGCGCCCGGCCCACCGATCTGTGCTGTCATGGCGGCCAGAGGACCATGGCGTCCGGCGCGGTGCAAGTGCCCAGGGCAACACATGGCAACCGGTTGCCGCGCCGGGCCGACGGCAACGAACATGCCGTCATGCCAAGCCTCCACTCCGACCGACTACTTCCCGTCGACCCCGGTGTGCGGGCTCTCGCCCGGCGCCGCCACGAGATGGTGCGCGACCTGCCGATCCCGTCACCGCACCGGCTCTACCGGGACGAGACGTTCGAGGCGGCGGCGGAACCGGTGCGCGTCAACCCGCGAAAGGTCTTCGAACTGTGACCGCCCAACCCGCGACCCGGCCCTTGTCCCGCGCGGTCGACGGACGCCCCGCCGCGCCGGTGCGCATGCTGCACCTCGGCCTGGGCGGCTTCTTCCGGGCCCATCAGGCCTGGTACACCGAGCACGCCGGCGACGCCGACCGGTGGGGCATCGCGGCGTTCACCGGGCGCAGCACCGCGATCGCCGAGCGGCTGACCGCCCAGGACGGGCTCTACACGCTGGCCACCCGTGCTCCCGACCGCGACCGCTTCGAGGTGGTCGGTTCGCTCACCTCGGCGCACTCCGGCGGCGACCACGCCGCGTGGCTGGACTACTGGCGGCGGCCGGAACTCGCGGTGGTCACCCTGACGGTCACCGAGGCGGCGTACACACGCACCCCCGGAGGCGGCCTGGACACCGGACGCGCCGATGTGAGTGCCGATATCGCCGCACTCCGGGTCGACCCGAACGCTCCGGTATCGACCGTCGCCGCGCGGCTGTTGGCCGGGCTGGCCGCCAGGCAGCGCGCGGGCGGCGGCCCCGTGGCTGTCGTGCCGTGCGACAACCTGCCGGGAAACGGCGAGGTCACCGCACGGGTGATCGGCGAACTGGCGGACGCGATCGGGCGCCCCGGATGGCGCGACGCGGCCGCGCACGCCTCGTACGTCGGCACCATGGTCGACCGGATCACCCCGTGGACCACCGCGGACGACGTGGCCGCCGTCCGCGACGCGACCGGGCGCCGCGACGAAGTCCCCGTCGTCACCGAGCCGTTCACCGAGTGGGTGCTGCACGGCGAATTTCCGGCCGGGCGGCCCCGCTGGGAGGACGCCGGTGCCCGCTTCGTCGCCGACGTCACGCCGTACGAGGAACGCAAACTGTCGCTGCTCAACGGCGCCCACTCGCTGTTGGCGTACGCGGCGCCGTTCCGCGGGCACGCCACCGTCGCCGAGGCCGTGGCCGATCCGGTCTGTCGGGTCTGGGTGCGCGAGTGGTGGGTCGAGGCCTCGGCCCACCTGGACTTCCCGGAAACCGCGCTGGCCGCCTACCGGGACGCGCTGACGACCCGTTTCGCGAACCCGCGCATCCGGCACACCCTCGCCAAGATCGCCGAGGACGGAGCCCAGAAGATCCCGGTGCGCGTCCTTCCCACGCTCTACGCCGAGCGCACGTCCGGGGCGATGCCGCCCGGCGCGCTCCGCGTCATCGCCGCGTGGCTGCTGCACCTGCGCGGAAGCAACGGGATCCCCGTACGAGACGCCGCAGCCCCGGTCCTCACCGGATCACCGTCCGCCGCCGCGCACGCCGTGCTGGCCTTCCTCGATCCCGCCCTCGCCCGAGACGCCGAACTGGTCGAGGCGCTCACCGCCCGCGCCTGGGAACTCGCCTGACCGAAGACGTCGTCATCGGCGTGGACGTCGGAAACCTGGGACACCCCCCCGGACCGACAAGTATCAGCAGGAGGAGAAGCACGTCATGCTCCCCGGACTGTCCGACACCGACAGCAATGCCGCCGACCGCGTCGGAACACTGCTCCACACGCCCGGACGGCTCGGTGTGGCCTTCTCCGGGGGAGTGGACTCCTCCGTGCTGTTGGCCCTGGCCGTCCGAGCGCTGGGCGCCGACCGCGTGGTCGCGGTGCTCGGCGTCTCGCCCAGCCTCGCCGCGGACGAGCGCACGGCAGCCCTGCGGGTTGCCGCGAGGATCGGTGCGCGCGTGGTCGAGGTCGCCACCCATGAGGCCGACCTGCCGGCCTACCGGGCCAACGGCCCCGACCGGTGCTTCCACTGCAAGGACGAGTTGTTCGCCCGCATTTCCGCGGAGGTGGTCCGGGCGCACGGCCTGACGGCCGTCGCCTACGGGGAGAACGCCGACGACGTGGTGCGCGCGGACCGTCCCGGCGGCAGGGCCGCCGTGCGCCACCGGGTGCTGCGCCCGCTCGCCGACGCGGGCCTGGACAAGGCGGCGGTCCGCCGGATCGCCGCCGCGCTGGACCTGCCGTGCGCGGACAAACCGGCCGCGCCTTGTCTGGCCTCGCGGATCCCGCACTTCAGTGAGGTCACACCGCAAAAGCTGAGACAGGTGGAGGTGGCGGAACGGGGCCTGCGGGGGCTTGGCTTCAGCGACTGCCGGGTCCGCCACCACGGCGATGTCGCACGGATCGAGGTGCCCGTCGCCGAGATCGCGGCGCTCGCGGGCGACCTGCGCGAGGAGGCTCTGGCGGTGGTCCGTGCCGCCGGGTTCCGGATGGTCGCCGTCGATCTCGCAGGCATGCAATCGGGTGCCTTCACGCTTTCCCTGATCGGAGTCCGCCATGGCTGAATCGTTTGCACGCCTCGACCACGAACGGATCGACCGTAGGGGATATCCGGAGGCGATCTTCTGCGAGGGGAAGACCCCGGACCAGGTGGGCGCGATCGCTGCCGAGCTGCGCGAGCGCGGCCGGGCGGTGGCCCTGTTCACCCGCGCCGGTCCCGAGCACGCGCGGGCCGTCCTCGCCGAGCTGCCCGACGCCCGGCACGCGTCGGACGCCCGGCTGCTGGTGTGGCCGCCCGAACCGCCCGCTCCGGAGGGAGGTCTCGTGGTGGTGTTGGCGGCGGGTACCTCCGACCTCCCGGTGGCGCTCGAGGCCGAACTGACCGCCCGCTATCTGGGACGGCGCTGTGAGTCGGCCGTGGACGTGGGCGTCGCCGGGCTCCACCGCGTGATCGGCATGCTCGACCTGCTGCGTTCCGCCCGGGTCGTGGTGGTCGCCGCGGGTATGGACGGCGCGCTGCCCAGCGTGGTGGCGGGGCTGATCGCCGCGCCCGTCGTCGCGGTGCCGACCTCCGTCGGCTACGGAGCGGCTTTCGGCGGCCTGGCACCCCTGCTGTCGATGCTCAACGCGTGCAGCCCCGGGGTCGCGGTCGTCAACATCGACAACGGCTTCGGGGCCGGGCACCTCGCCGCGCAGATCGCGGCACCCGTCACGCCGGCGGCGGCCGGCGCTCCGTCGTGGGGGTCGGCCGGGCGGGAATGAGCCGCGCCCCGGGGCCGGCTACCCCCGGCGGTTTCGAGGGCCGGCGCCGACCCGAGGTCCAGCCTCGACCCGAGGTCCGTGATCGGAGGCGAGGTCCATGATCGGACGCGAGGTCTGTGATCGGATGTGAAACGGGTGGCAGACCGCGCAGTCGCCTGGCCATCCGCGGCGTCCTGATATGCCGTCCCATCTCGATCCGTGTCGTCGGGGATTTCTCCGTCAGGGCGGCAGGGCGCTCGCTCCCACGCATGGCCCAAGTCGTCGACGGGCCTTGCCGATCGGCGCCTGTGCCCACATCCGCACACGAGCTCTCCTGGCAACACATGACAACCGATTGCCGTGGCCTCCGGCTGCGGACAACCATGCGGAGTATGCCCTCCTCACTCCATCCCGACCGGCTCTTGCCCGTCGACGCACAAGCACGCGCCGTCGCCCGCCGTCTCTACGAAGCGGTCCGCGACCTGCCGATCCTGTCGCCGCACGGTCACGTGGACCCGCGGTTGCTGGTCGACGACAAGCCGTTCAGCGACCCGGCGAGTCTGCTGATCTCCTCCGATCACTACGTCACGCGCCTGCTGCACGCCTGCGGTGTCCCGCTGGACGAACTCGGGGTAGGGCAGGGACCACTGTCCGAACAGCAGGGCCGCCAGGCGTGGCGCAAGATGTGTGAGCACTGGACCGCCTTCCGAGGGACCCCTGTCCGCTACTGGATGGAGGCGGAACTGGTCGAGATCTTCGGCGTGACCGAGCGACCCGCCGCCGCCACGGCCGACCGGATCTACGACCGGATCGCCGCGCGGCTGGCCGATCCGGCCTTCCACCCGCGGGCGCTGTTCCGCCGCTTCGGCATCGAGGTGCTGGCCACCACCGACGATCCCGCGGACGATCTGGCCGCTCACCGGGCACTTGCCGCCGACCCCGCCTGGACGGCGCGAGTCCTGCCCACCTTCCGACCCGACCGCTACCTGGAGCCCGGTCAGGGTTGGGGAGAAGCCATGTCGCGCCTGGGCGAGGCCGCGGACATCGACACCTCGGACTACGACGGCTACATCCGGGCGTTGGAAGACCGACGACGCCACTTCATCGCGCACGGCGCCACCTCCGCCGACCACAGCCACCCGGACGTGGGCACCGAACCGCTGACCCACGGCGAGGCCGCCCGTATCTACCGGGCCGCCTTGCGGGGCACGGCGAGCGAAGCCGAGGGCGTCGCCTTCCGTCGACACATGCTGCTCGAGATGGCTCGCATGTCCTGCGACGACGGCCTGGTGATGACCCTGCACCCATCCGTGCGCCGCAACCATCACGCGCCCACCCACCACCGGTACGGCCCCGACACCGGCCACGACATCCCGCTGCGCGCCGAGTTCACCGACGCCCTGCGTCCGCTCCTGCACAGGTACGGAACCGCCGAGGGATTCCACCTGATCCTGTTCACCCTCGACGAGACCGTCTTCACCAGGGAGATCGCTCCGCTGGCCGGGTTCTACCCCTCGGTCTACGCGGGCGCCCCGTGGTGGTTCCTCGACGCCCCCGACGCCATCCGCCGGTTCCGCCGCGCGGTCACCGAGACAGCGGGATTCTCCCGGACGTCCGGCTTCGTCGACGACACCCGAGCCTTCTGCTCCATCCCCGCCCGACACGACATGTCGCGGCGGCTGGACTGTGGCTATCTCGCCGAACTGGTCGCCGAGCACCGACTCGACGAGGACGAGGCGATGGAGACGGCCGTGGATCTGGTCACGGTCAACCCGCGAAAGGCGTTCAAGCTGTGATCACCGCCTCGATACCCGCACCCTCGACGGGCATCCGGCGCCGATTCGGCTCCTCCATCCGGGACCGGGCTGGTTCTTGCGCGCACACTCGGAGTCCTGCTCGGCGGGCTCAGGGGTAGAGGTCGGCCGGGAAGGCGAACGGGACGAGTTGCGCTCGATCACGTGCGCCGACCTCCGTCATGGCCCGCACCGCATGGGTCTTCACGGTGAACGGCGATACGGACATCCGGGCCGCGATCTCGTCGTTGCCGAGGCCGCTTGCGACGAGAACGGCCACGTCGCGCTCCCTGGGCGTCAGAGCGCCGAAGCGTCGCAGCAGTTCCCGGTCGATCACCGGGGGCGGGCTGTCGGTCATGTGACCGATGAGCGCGGCCGTGGCGGTGTGCCGACAGCGCACCGCCGCCGGCACCCGGATTGGCCCCGCCGCAGGACCCGCCGTCCACTCCGAATCTCCGTGGCCCGCCGACCCCCGCATCCGATGTATTCCCGATCAGTCGGCGGTTCGCCGGCGTTCGCGAAGGGCCCGGACCCGGCCGCGGCTGGCGCAGGCCGGGGAGGGGCACCAGCGGCGGCGGCCGGTCGGATTGGCGAATACGCCACGGCAGTCGTGTTCGGGGCAGACGGACAGGGCGTGGCGGTCGGCGCCCGTGAGGTGGTCGACGGCCTGGCGTGCGATGCGGGCGAGTGCCGCGTCCATCGTGGGCGGGGGTTCGCGGGTGAGCCGATCGGTGACCACGAGCCTTACGGGATCGGTGACTTCGTTGAGGAAGCGGGTCAGCGCGGTGGCGGCCTCGGCCGGTGGTGTTGCCTGGGTAACGACCGCGAGGGCGAGAGGGCGCAGGTTCTCGCGAAGGCCCTGGGTACGGCATACGTCGACCTCGGTCAGCCTGCGGAGCGGTGTCAATTCGCTGTGTTCGACCCATTCCGCCAGCCGCTCGGGTGTGGCGATGCGTTCGACCGGGTGCGCGCTGAAGCTGCGGCCTCGGGTGGCGAGCAGGTTGAGCCAGGTCGCGCCGCAGTCGAACCGGAAGGCCAGGGCGTCTTCGTTTTGCATGGCGACAGCGTAACGCCTGAGGCGTTACGCTGATCGAGATGTAACGGCACACCCGTTACATGGACGCCGGATGGGCAGGATGGGAAATCATCATGGAGTTGCGTGAGGCGCGCTTCGACCGCGCGCAGGGCTACCGACTGTTGGACGACCTCCAGGACCGGCACACCCAGGAGGCGACGCTCCCCGGCTTGGAGCGCATCGCGCCCGGCTTCCCGGATTGGATCGTGACGTCCTTGTTCGGGGGCACATATCAACGCGAGGGTCTGGGCCTGCGGGATCGGCAATTGCTCAACCTGGCCGCGCTCACGGCGCTGGGCGGGGTCGACCCACAGCTGGAGGGCCAGGTCAGGAGCGGCCTGCGGGTCGGGCTGACCGCCGAGGAGATCATTGAGGTGTTCGTCCATCTCGCGCCGTACATCGGGGTGCCGAAGGCGCTTGCCGGGCTGCGGGTCGCCGCCGGCGCGCTCGCGGCCACCGCCGACGAGAGCGGGGGCGACGCGGGATGAGCGCGATCCGTACCGTGCTCGGCGATATTCCCGCCCCGGACATGGGTGTCACCGATGCGCACGACCACCTGTTCTTCCGCAGCCCGGTGTTGGCGGGCCAGGAACTCGACGACCGGCAGGCCGCCGCCGCCGAACTCCGCGCCTTCGGTGGGCTCGGAGGACGGACCGTGGTGCAGTGGACGCCGTACGGACTCGGTCGCCGTCGTGCGGACCTGGCCGAACTCGCCCGGGAGACCGGCATCCAGGTCGTCTCGGCGACCGGACTCCACCAGGCGGTCCACTACGACCCCGAGCACCTCGCGCGGATCCGGGACCGGCTCGCGGAGCTGTTCGTCCACGACCTGACCAAGGCGCCGGTCCGGTCGGGGCTGATCAAGGTCGCCGGAGGCTTCCACGGCCTCGACACGCACGCACGACACGTGATGGCCGCCGCAGCCGAGGCACACCGGGCGACCGACGCGCCCATCGCCGTCCATCTCGAAGGCGGCACGGCCGCGACGCAGGTCATGGACCTGCTGTGCGGAGCACTGGGGGTCCGCCCCGAGGGGGTCATCCTCGGCCATCTGGGCCGCTCGCCCGACACGCGTGCTCATCTGGACGCCGCCCGCACCGGGGCGTTCCTCTCCTTCGACGGCCCCTCGCGCGCCCACCACGCCACCGACTGGCGGCTGTTCGACGAACTGGCCGCGCTCGCCGAAGCGGGCCACGGCCACCGGATCCTGCTCGGCGGCGACACCACGACAGCGACGGCGCGCGCGTCCAGCGGCGGCGGGCCCGGCATACCCTTCCTACTGCACAGCCTGCGCCCGAGGTTGGTACGCGAGTTCGGGGAACAGTTCGCCGCCGAGGTGTTCGTGGACAACCCCGCGCGGGCGTTCGCCGCCGACTGGGCGTGAGAGGACCGGTGGGTCTCGTGGTGTTGTCCGGCGGGCGTCTCATCGGGTCGTCCATGCGGTGTCCGGAGGCGCGGCCGGGATCCGCCTTTGTCCGTAGGGCAGTTGGCGTATCGTTCCGGCGGTGTGAGCGGACGACGTCCTGGGATCGTCCGGCCATGAGGGAATGGCGTCGCCGTCGAGTCGAGACCACATGGTTCGGCGGCGGCGGGCCCAGGCAGCGCAGCTCGACCGGCTCCGGGGCTTTGCCCTTCGTCCGCGCCGTCGCCGTATGGGTCGTTGCTCGAATGCGCACCGGGGTTCACCATTTCGGGGCGCTCGCCGACGCTACGCGGCCCCGCGTATGGTCGGGGCCCGGCATCGCTGCTCCGGGTCGCGTGCTGCTTCGGGGGCGGTGCTGGATAGCCTCGGCGCATACTTGATCGGATCGCCGGTCCGGGACCGGGGTGGGCTCGCCTGGCGCCGGGGTCCAAGGGGAGAACCGGCATGTCCGACACACCCGTTCCCGGCGACTCGACGCCGCCCGCAACCGGCCGCGTGGGCGGCGATCCACGGCACGACGCCGACGAACCTCGCGTCGAGCGGCGCGCCATGCTCGTGACCGTAGCTGCGTCGATCGCCGTCGCCCTGATCGTGGTCCTGCTGGTCGCCACCGGCGTGATCGGCGGCACCACGAATGCGGGCGAACGGCACCAGCGGGTCGAGGACGATCGAACGGCGGGCGCCGCGGAGGCGGCTCCGCAGCGTCCCGAGATCCGCGACGAGGAAGTGGAGGCGGTGGTCGCCGCGCGCTCGCGCGCCCTGGCGGAACACAACGTGGACGCCTTCGTCGCGCCGATCGACCCGACGGCCGGCGAGCTGATCGCGGAGCAGCGCCGCCTGTTCGCGAACCTGGCGCTGTTCCCGTTCGCGGAGGCCCGATACACGGTGTCGAACCAGCCCCCTCGGTCGGTCTCCGACTCCGGTCGCGCCGCGGTCATGGTCGTGGTCTCCTTCGTGCATCGCGTCGAAGGAGTCGACCCGGTGGCGATTGCGGAGAACTACCGATGGACCTTCGACCGTACCTCCGCCGGCGGTCCCCTGTGGATGACTGCGGTCTCCACCGCTCCCTACGGCGGGGTGATGTACCCGATGCCGTGGGATCAGACCGCCCTGGTGGTCGAAAGGCGTCCGCATGTGGTCCTCGCCGCCGCCGTCGCGAACAAGGCCGAGGCGGCGACCTGGGCCGACAAGGCGGAGGCCGCGGCCCGACGCGATCTCGACGCGTGGCGCGGCCCGCGACTGCCCGTCGATCGCTTCGTCGTCTACGTGACACCCGATCGACGTACCTTCGACGAGATCGCGTCGACCAAGGGGCGCGGCCCCGCTGCGGGCGTGTGTGTGAGCCTGGCTCCCCTCACGCTGACCGACGGCAAACAGACGCGACAAGTAGGTTGTCGCGTCGTGGTGGACGGTGCGGGCAAGGGATTCGCCACCTCCGACGACGCGATCTTCAAGCAGATCGTCGAACACGAGCTGGGTCACGCGATGGTTGCCGGATTCGCCCCCGCGTGGACCGAGCACGTGAGCTGGGTCGCGGAAGGATTCGCCGAGTCGCTGCCGTGGTCCGACCCGCGGATGGCGAACAAGTACAACCCGACCGCGCGGGCGTATGTCAACGACGGCAGATTCACCGGCAGGCTCCCCGTCGACGGCGAGATCCACAGTGCCGACCCCGCGACGACGTCGATCAGCTACCACCTCTCGATGCAGGCAATCCGCTTCCTGGCCGAGGAGTTCGGCACGGACAAGGCCCACACGTTCGTCGCCGAGGTCTATCGCGACGCGAGTCGCCTCGACGCCGCGCTCACCGCCGCCACGGGTTTGGACCGAGCCGCCTTCGAACGCACATGGGCCCGGTACGTGAAGGACCACCCGGGCAGCTGACTCGACCGGCGCGAACAGCGAAGACCGATCGGGTCTTTGGGCGGCAGCCCGACCCCCGCGACGCGCGAGCACCGATTTCGTAGGCGCAAGTACGTTGCCCGTCGCGCGGCCACCGACGCGCGGGGGCGGGCCGGGGGGCGGTTGTCTCAGCCCGGGAACGCGAATCGGTAGCCCTGGTCCTTCAGCCACGGCAAAAGCCGTGCGAGCGCTTCGACGCTCTGGGTGCGGTCGCCGCCCGCGTCGTGCATGAGGACCACGCCGCCGGGGCGCAGCTCACGGCGCACATTGTCGAGGATCGCGTCGACGCCGGGCTTCTCCCAGTCCCGGGTGTCGACCGACCAGCCGAGGGGCTTCATGCCGTACGCGGCCGACATCTGGCGCACGGTCGGCGACCACGCGCCACCGGGCGCGCGGAACCAGTCGACGTCGTGGCCGGGGGCGGCCCGGGCGATCTCGTCGCGCGCGGAGACGATCTCGTGCTCGACTCGCGGGGTCGACCGCTTGTCGATCTGCTCGTCGTGCGTGACCGAGTGGTCGCACAGTCGATGGCCGGCGGCGACCACACGGCGCACCAGATCGGGGTGGCGAGAGGCGTTGGGGCCGACCATGCAGAAGGTGGCCTTGACGTCGTACTCGTCGAGGAGTGCGAGCACCTTCGGAGTCCACCGCGGGTCGGGGCCGTCGTCGAAGGTGAGCGCGACCGTGCGGTGACCGGGATCCGTGGTGCTCCGTACGATGCCCATGGGCACGAGCGGCGGGGGTATGTCCGCGGCCCGATTCGCCGCCGGCGCGGGTGGGTCGGCCGGTGCGGCGTGGCCGGAGCCGCGGGGCGTCGCGGCCGACGAGGGCGCGCCCGGGGTCGTCGACGCGGGACCCGTCGGCGGAGCGGAGGGGTGCGGCTTCGAGGGTGCCGACGCCGACGGCTGCGGGCCCGACGGGCCGGGGGCGGTCGTCTCGGCCGGGCCGGTGGGGGACGCGCCCCGCGCCCCGGGGCCGTCCGGTGCCGGGTTCGGGGTGGTCGTCGGGGGCGGATTCACGGGTACCGCCGCTGCCTTTGCCTTGTCGGTCCGGGCGGACCCCGCGCCGTCACCGGAGCCACACGCGGCGACGGTCACCGCGAGCACCCCGACCACCGCCAGGGCCGGGAGTCGGCGGGCGACACCCCGACCGGGGAGCGCTGGGGTCCGCACGCGACGGGCGACGGACGGCTGGGACGTCAGGACGGGCTTAGGCACACGAACTCCGGAAGGATCGGCAACGGGTCACGCGTGTAGACGCGACTTGATTCGGGCAGAATGTCGACTTTGCTCAGATTCTCCGATTTCGCGCAACGGGCGACCATGTGTCAATGCCCGTGCGACAACCCGTCACCAAGCGTCTGATCTGCGTCATCCTCAAACCGTCAACCCCACACGCACCATCAGCACCATCAGCACCGAGCACCAAACCCTGCCAAGTGACCGACGCCACCCTCCGACCCGCACCGCCCGCCGCTGCACACCCACCGCCGCCACCCCCACGACCTCGCGCAGCCCGGGGTGCCCCAGCGCGGGGCCGACAGTCGCGCCGGACCTCGCCACCCGCGCCGCCCATACACCCGCTCCCACCGCGGGACCTGCCGGAGCCACCCGCACCGGCACGCCCGTACGCCACGCCACACGGCACCGACGCCCGAACGCCACCGGCCCCACGACGACCCCACCGACACCACGGACACCACGGATACCTCAGATACCACAGACGCCGCCGACACCACCGCCACCACCGCCGCCACCGCCACCACCACCACCACCACAGCCCCTGCGCCACTCCGTCCCGGCCCGCGGGCCTCGCTCTGGCCCCAGCCCCACGCCCCCACGCCTGTCCTGGCCACCCTGTCGTCGCCGATTCGTCGGGCAAGTTCGCGGTGTCCCGTCAGCCTTGGCGCGTTCCTGCTCTCCGAACCGGTCTCGAACCGTCGTCACCGCAGCTCTTCACGCCCGGGCGTGCCACTGCACGTCCCCAACCGGGTAGCCACGCCGCCCGACGGTCCGCGTTCTTCGCCCCCACTCGCGCCAACTCGCCTTCGTGGGAGCCCGGTTGTCGGGGAGGGGAGCGGGCGGCCCGCGTGCTCGACGAGGGCGTGCGTGGGTTGTTGACAGAATGTGCCGCGCCAATCACATTCGTTGACGGTCGACTTGCGCCCGTGTGAGCGTTTCGTTCGTTCGGGCACGAACCCGGCGCGCGCGATGGTCGGTCCCGCTCACCCCGCGGACCGACGAGAGTCGGACTCGTGGTCGAGGTCTGTCCTCTATCCAAGGAGCCTCGATGAAACGCAGCACGGTGACGGTCGGGTCGGTCCTGGCCTTACTCGCCGGCCTCGTGGTCGGTACGTCCCAGTCGAACGCGGCGACCCCTCCGCCCGCGCCCGGCTTGGCAGCGGCGGTGTCCGCCGCCGACAAGGCCGCCGCGAGCGGCCAGGACGTCCTGGCCAAGGGCCCCAACGAGAGCTACGTGCGGCAGCAGGTGACCCCGTGGGTCGACGACCTGTACTCCGTGGCCTACGAGCGCACTTACCGCGGGCTGCCCGTGGTCGGCGCGAGCGCCGCGGTGCTGGCCGACGGCAACGGCAACGTCCGGGCCGCCGAGTCGGCCACCGATCTGCGGATCGACGTCCCCGTCAAGCCGACCGTCGGCAAGGGCGCGGCCGAGAACGTCTCGCGTTCGCGACTCAAGGTCGTCGACAAGGTCGAGTCGCGACGCCTGGTCGTACGAGTCCGGGAGGGTTCCGCGAACCTGGCCTGGGAGACGGTGCTGATCGGCAGCACCGAGAGCGCACCCAGCCGGCTGCACGTCTTCGTCGACGCCCGCTCGGGTCGGATGCTCGACTCCTACGACGACGTCAAGGGCGGTACCGGCACCAGCCAGTGGAACGGCCCCAACCCGCTGACGATCAACACCAGCGGCAGCGCCGGCAACTACAAGATGATCGACACCACCCGGCCCGGCCTGTCCTGCGCCGACTACAGCGGCGGCGTGTTCACCAAGGCCACCGACACCTGGGGCAACGGCAACGCCACCAGCAAGGAAACCGGCTGCGTCGACGCCCTGTGGGCCGCGCAGAAGGAATGGAACATGCTCCGCGACTGGCTCGGTCGCAACGGGCACAACGGCAACGGCGGAAGCTGGCCGGTACGTGTGGGGCTCCCTGCGATCAACGCCTACTGGACCGGTTCGCAGGTCCAGATCGGCCGCAACCAGAGCAACCAGTGGATCGCGTCCATGGACGTCGTGGGCCATGAATTCGGGCACGGCATAGACCAGTTCACTCCCGGCGGTGCCGGCGCCGAGGCCGGCCTGGGTGAAGGCACCGGTGACATCTTCGGCGCGCTCACCGAGGCGTACACCAACGAGCCCTCGCCCTACGACCGCCCGGACTACCTGGTCGGCGAGACGGTCAACCTGGTCGGCAGCGGCCCGATCCGCAACATGTACAACCCTTCGCTGGTCAACAACAACCCGAACTGCTACAGCTCTTCGATCCCCGGCACCGAGACCCACGCGGCGGCCGGGCCCCTGAACCACTGGTTCTACCTGCTCGCCGAGGGCACGAACCCCGGTGGCGGCAAGCCCTCCAGCCCGACCTGCAACAACACGCAACTCACGGGCGTCGGAATCCAGACCGCGGGCAAGATCTTCTACGGCGGCATGCTGCTCAAGACGAGCGGCATGACCTACAAGAAGTACCGCACCGCGACCCTGAAGTCCGCCAAGGCGCTCGACTCCACCTGCGGCCTGTTCAACAAGACCAAGGCGGCCTGGAACGCGGTGAGCGTCCCGGCCCAGCCCGGTGACCCGACCTGCCCGTGATACCGAACGCACCCCGATAGGCATCCGACACTCGCCCTCGGACGAGGCCGCGGCCACCCGCCGCGGCCTCGTTCGGCGCGTCGGGGGTCTGTGGATCGAACGGCTCCGTCTCACGTTCGATCCTCCATGCGGGGTGGTCGGGCGGTTCAGTGCGGTCAGCAACTTCCCTACGGTGCGCGGGTGAAGGTCGGCGAGCGGGACTACTGTTCAGCAACGGTTCCGACGCCCTGATCACACCAGCCCCACCAAGTTCATTGCACCACCAGCGTGGCGGCTTGGGCGCGAGAGCTCAGACGTACGGTAAGCAGGCCGCGTAGACGAGCAGAACCGAGCCGGTCGCGATCGACGAGATGGTGGCGTCCAGGTGCGGCCGGTTGCGCGGGCGAGGTCCGGCAGGGCGGGTCGGTGTGAACGGCGTCGGGGTGGTTTCGGGCCGAGTTCCCGATTCCCCTTGTGCCGGCGGCCCTTGGGCCGCCAACGTGTGGGGCGGTAGCAACCGCCCTCGGCGGCACGGCCGTTGTTCCGGACCCGGGCGGGTACCTGCCGTGAGCGAAGTACCTTTCCTGCGAGGGTTGTTCGTTCCGGAGGCGGAGAAAGGCGAGGGTCCCATGCCCGAGCCGCACGCCGAGTGGCTGCGCCGGAAACCGGTGACGCCGTCCGTGCGGGGTGCTCGCACCGCCACCGCTGCGCCCTGCTGCGCGGCGCCGACGATCTCCCGACCCGATCCTTGGACCGCGGTGACGTCGGGCAGGGATTCACAATCGGTCGGTCCGGTGCCGTGGATGGTGGTTGTCCGGACCTCGGACCGGAGCCCGCGGGGCATGCCGGACCCGCCGCCGCGGACCCCGCCGGCCAACTCCGGCGCACCGCACAGGAACGGTCTTGCGGATCAGGGTTTCGTGTGCGGTGTTCTTGGCGAACTTCAGCCATGGACATATCGCCGGTTGCCGATCATCCAGCAGTCGCTGTTTTCCGTGAACCCCGAGGCGGGCGGTCCGTCCCGGCGCTGGGCACGCGAGTCGGTGCCGAGGCGAGGCGCACCGCGCGTGTGCTGGCCGGGTTGGCGACTCATGCCAGACCCGTCGAACGGACCGCCGCGCTGCGGCAGGCCGCCGTGGCTGCCGGTGAGTTGGTGGCCGCGCTGTCGGCTCTGGCTCCGGCCGTGGCCGGTGAGGGACTGCCGGCGGAGTCGACCAGTCAAGCGTTCTTCCGGGTCCGTGAAGGGGAACTGTCGGATCAGCAGGCCGCCCTGCACGGTGTCCTGGTCGTCCACCGCGGTCTGGAAGACCTGTGCGAGGCTCCGTTGTCGGGTGCCGACCTGGCGCTGGAGGCGGCCGGGATGCGGCACTCGGTGCTCGACCTCACCGGCGCGGCGCCGGGCGCCGACCCCGACTCCGTACCGCCGGTGGCCGTCCCCGAGCCTGCCGCGGGGGCGTCGTTGGAGAGTGTGTGGAGTGCTCGGTGGCTCATCGGGCACCAGGTCCATGTCCTGTTCAACGTCTGCGCCGCGGTCGCCGTGGCCGACGCCACCCGCCATCTGCGGCACGGCGACGGCGATGCCGCGCTGCTGCGGCTGGCGGATGCGACGGTGTATGTACGGGGCTTTCCGGCGGCCATGACGCACGCCAGTACGGTCCCGGCCGACTACTACATGGCGGCGATACGCCACACCATGGCGCCTCCGTCGGTGGACGTCCCGCTGAGCGGGCGCCAGCATCGCGGATACAAGCTGTTCCGGGCGGCGATGAAGGACCTGCTGTCCGTGGTTCCCGACCCCTACGAGCAGTTGGCGGCCCGCGCCCCGGAGTTGGCCGAGGTACGGGGCGCACTCCTGGAAGCCGACATCGTGGACGGTGAACGGCACGTCACCCTCGCGTACTCGATGGTGCATCTGCATCGTTCCATCGCCCAGAAACCGGAAGGCCCCGACAACGCCGTCGCCGAACTACGGCACATGCGCCATCGCCGCGCGGCCCGGTACGCCTCCCTGATCCGATTCGGGGACCACTACGTCGCCGACGCCGTGGCCGGCCTGCGCCACTCGTGAGTCCGTGTGTCCGCCACCCACACCTGCGGCAGGAGACCCTGATGCCCGAGACGACGCCCGGCACCACCCGAAGCTCTGCCGCCGCCGGCGACTGGGCACTCGACCCGGCCGATGCCGACGCGTGCGAGCGGCAGGCCCGCACCCTGTGCACCGGCGTTCACGACCAAGTCGACAACCCCGAGTGGGTGGCCCGGGCCCGGGACGCCTGGGAGGACCTGCCGTTGCCGTTGCGCCGTGCGGTGCGCCGGTTTCGAAGGCACTCCGGCCCGCACGGCACCTTGGTGATCGGCGGCCTGCCCGTCGATCGGGCGGCCCTGCCCGCGACACCCTCCGTACCCGGCTCCGTCCAGCGCCGGGCCACCGTCTCGGCCGCGATGCTCACCATGGTGGCCTGCGGGCTGGGCGAGCCTCTCGCCTACCGGGCCGAGAAATCCGGTGCCCTCGTGCAGGACGTCGTGCCCGTGCCCGGGCAGGAGAGCTTCCACGGCAACGCCGGATCGGTGCCGCTGTCCTTCCACACCGAGAACGGCTTCCACCCCCACCCACCCGACCATGTGATCTTCCTGTGCCTGCGCGCCGACCACGACCGGATCGCCGGCATGCGCGTCGCCGGTATCCGCCAAGCGCTGCCGCTTCTCACGTCGGCCGGCCGCCAGGCCCTGTTCGCACCGGAGTTCATCACCACACCACCACCTTCCTTCGGCTCCGACGCTGCCGTGAGCGAGCCCGACGTCAAGCCCCGAGCGGTGCTGTCGGGAGCGGTCGAGGATCCCGACATACGGATGGCCCAACTCGTCACCACCCCGCTCACCCCTCGGGCCACCGCGGCGCTGGCCGAATTCGGCCGCGCCTGCGAGGCGACCGCTCGTACCCTGCGCCTGATTCCCGGCGATCTGGTCATCATCGACAACCGCGTCACCGTCCATGGCCGCACCGCCTTCCACCCCCGCTACGACGGAGCAGACCGCTGGCTGCAACGCACCTACGTCACCACCGACCTGCGCCGTTCCCGGGACCACCGCCCCCACGACGGCCACATACTCGCCCGCTGAGCAGCGTCCAGACCCACGGGTAGGTGCTTGACGTACGCGGTGCGGGCGTGACTTCCGGCGCGTCCGCGGGTGCCGACCGGGGATGTGCTGTAGTGGGGACCTGGTGATCCTGACGGCGGGGTGTCCGAGTGGCCCCGGCTCCGACGCCGCTCTCGCTCCCGAGGCGGCACGCGAGTCGATGTGATCCACGCCATGCCGGGTCGGATTGACCTTCACATAAGTGTGAAGGTTCGACGATGCAGACCATGCGCAACCACATCACGCGACCAGGGGAGCCATCCCCGGACCACGGCCGAGCCGAGCCGGCGCGCCGCCACCGCAACAGGCGGGCGGTCGCGTCGTGCCGGTGAAGCAGATCCATCTTGCCGCGCAACTGCCCGGAATCCACAACACCACCGTGTGGTCGGACCCGCGATCCGAGAGTCAAATCGACTTCGACTCGTTCGCCCGACTGGCCCGGACCGCCGAACGTGGGAAGTTCGACTTCTTCTTCCTGGCCGAGGGGTTGCGGCTGCGGGAACACAAGGGCCGCATCCACGACCTCGATGTCGTGGGTCGGCCGGAGTCGCTCACCGTGCTCAGCGCCCTCGCGGCGATCACCACCCACCTCGGACTGGCCGCGACGGTCAACGCCACGTTCAACGAACCGTACGAGGTCGCCGGTCGGCTCGCCACGCTGGACCACCTCAGCGGGGGTCGGGCCGCCTGGAACGTGGTGACCAGCTTCGACGCGTTCACCGGCGAGAACTTCCGTCGCGGCGGATTCCTCGACGAGGCCGAACGCTACGCGCGCGCCGCCGAGTTCCTGTCGACCACACGCGAACTGTGGGACAGCCGCCGGCCGGACGACATCCCGGCCGACCCGGACGGAGCCTGCTTCATCCGGGCCGGCGCAGGGCAATTCGCGCACCGGGGAGCGCACTTCGACATCTCGGGGCGATTCGGCACACCGCGTGGACCGCAGGGTCACCCGGTGATCATCCAGGCCGGCGAATCCCCCGAAGGGCGGGAGTTCGCGGCATCCGACGCCGACGTCGTCTTCAGTAAATACAACACCCCGGAACAGGCCCGCGCCTTCTATCGGGACGTCAAGGGACGGCTCGCCCGACACGGCCGCGCGCCCGAGGACCTGAAGATCCTCCCCACCGCGACCTACGTACTGGGCGATACGACCGAGGAGGCCATCGAGCACGCGGCCGAGATCAGCAGGGCCCAGGTCGGTCCACAGACCGCGCTCACCTTCGTCGAGGCGGTCTGGGGCCGGGACCTGTCGAGGTACGACCCGGACGGCCCGCTGCCCGACATCGACCCCGCGCCCGACAGTCTCCTCCTCCAAGGGCATTCGACCTTCCGCAAGGACCGCGACGCGACTGCCCGCCGATGGCGGGAACTCGCCGACGCGCGTGGGCTGAGCATGCGCGAACTGGTCATCGAGGTCACCGGACAACAGACGTTCGTCGGCACCGCGCATGAAATCGCGGAAGCCATCGACGAGTTCGTCCAAAGCGACGGCGCCGACGGCTTTGTCTTCGTCCCCCACCTCACACCCACCGGACTGGACGAGCTGGTCGACCGGGTGGTCCCACTGCTCCAGGAGAAGGGTGTCTTCCGCACGGACTACACCGGCACCACACTCCGCGACCACCTCGGCCTGAAAGCGCCACGCGCGAAGGAGACATCGTGACCCCGCTGCACCTGGCCGTCGCGCTGGACGGTGCCGGCTGGCACCCCGCGGCCTGGCGTGAGCCGGACGCCCGACCCGCCGACCTGTTCACCGCCCGCTACTGGGCCGACCTGGTCGCCGAGGCCGAACGCGGGCTGCTCGACTTCGTCACCTTCGAGGACGCGCTCGCCATGCAATCCGCCTCGTTCGAGCGGCCCGACGACCGCACCGACCAGGTCCGGGGCCGACTGGACGCGGTCCTGCTCGCGGCCACCCTCGCCCCGCTGACCTCCCACATCGGACTCGTGCCGACCACGAACGTCACCCACACCGAACCGTTCCACGTCGCGATCGGGATCGCCACGCTCGACCACGCGAGCCGCGGCCGTGCGGGCTGGCGTCCGCAAATCTCCTCGCGCGCCGCCGACGCCACCCACTTCGGCAGGCGTACGACACCCGCCCTGACCCCGGACGACATCCGCGAGACGGAACTGATCGCCAAACGCCTGCGCGACTTGTTCGGCGAGGCCGCCGACGTGGTCGAGGTCGCCCGCCGGCTGTGGGACAGCTGGGAGGACGACGCGGAGATCCGCGACGCGGCGACCGGACGCTTCATCGACCGCGACAAACTGCACCACATCGACTTCGTCGGCGAACACTTCAGCATCCGCGGCCCCTCGATCACCCCGCGCCCGCCCCAGGGCCAACCACCGGTCACGGTCCTGGCCCATGCCTCCGTACCGTACGAACTGGCCGCGGCGGCCGCCGACGTCGTCTACCTCACCCCACACTCCCGCGCGGACATCGCGACCATCCTCGGCAAGGTCGACAAGGCCAAAGCCAAGGCCGGCCGACCGGTCGACCAACCGCTGCGGACCTTCGCCGACCTGGTGGTCTTCCTGGACGAGGAACCCGGCGCCGCAGCCCGGCGCAAGCGCCGCCTCGACGGCCTGGACGGCGCCGCCCTGGCCTCCGACGCGCACATTTTCACCGGCACCCCGGGCGAACTGGCCGACCTGCTTCTCGACTGGCGCCCGGCCGGCCTCGACGGCTTCCGCCTACGCCCCGCGGCCCTGCCCCACGACCTGACGGCGATCACCACCGCCCTGGTCCCCGAGCTCCGGCAACGCAAGGCCTTCCGCACCGGCTACACCACGACCACCCTGCGAGCCCGTCTCGGCCTTCCGCGGGCCGTCAACCGGTACACAAGGGACTGACAAGGACTCGGTGTGCACCCTGAGTACAGGGAGTAGCCGAAGACCGCGAGGAGCATTTCGGCGGAGGCCATCTCGGTGACCTCGATCTCCACAACGGGGTAGGCGCGGTGGTCGAGTGGTCCGGCGGGGGAGACGGCCGCGTGATGTGGGTTGGTAGCGTTGGCCGTTCGGTGCCGGTCGGCGAACACGGGGGCGAGTGGTGAGCATGGTGCTCGAGCGGTTCGAGGCGAAGGCCGGTTGGCCGGTTCTCCGGGAAGGATGGGCGAGCCGCTTTTCCCCGGGGGACCTGGAACTGCTCGACACGGCGGTGGACTTCGCGGTGCGTTGGCACGCGGACCAGGTCCGGCCGGCGGGCGAGCCGTACGTCGAGCACTTGTTGGAGGTCGTGCGCGTTCTCGTGGAGGCGCTGGGCATCGTCGATGTCGACGTCCTGCGGGCGGCGGTCCTGCACGATGTGGTGGAGGACACGGCATGCTCGCCGGAGGCGGTGAGGATCGGTTTCGGCGATCGGGTCGCGGAGTTGGTCGAGTGGGTGACCAAACCGGAACCGGCCGAGGGACAGTCCCCGGCCGAGGCCCGAGAGGCCTATCTGAGCCGGTTGCAGAGCGCGCCGACGGACGCGCTCATGGTGAAACTGGCGGATCGCCTGAGCAACGTCCAGCGCCTGGATTCGCATCCCCGACCCGACAAACGGGGCTCGTACTACCGCGAGACGGCGCGGACCATCGTCCCTCTCGCCCAGGGTCACCCGTGGTTTCGCCAGTGGTACGCGAGCTGGCTCGAGACGTTCGCCCATCTGGCCGACGGCGCTCCCCACCGGTGATCCGGCTCAGGCGCTGAGGCGGCGCCGCGGGAAGGCGGGGGAGGAACCGAGGCCGTTCCGGGCCCGGTGGGAGGCGGCCACGTTCGAGGTCCTGAAGGCGTCGGCGACCAGTGGGGCACCCTCGCCCACGGGCAGGTCCGCGCGTACGCGCTGCCCGCGGTCGAGCGCGAACGCGACGACCCCCGCCGGCCGGCGTTCGCGGCCCGGCACGGCTTCGACGTCGACCGGCCGGTGCAGTGAGGTCGAGGCGCCGGCTCGGGCCGAGTTGCGGGGGCTGGTGGAAACGGCGGTGGGGCCGTACGTCGACCGCGGGGTCCTCGCCGCGACGCTCGCCGGACGCCGCGGACGCGCGCTGCCGGAGCGCCTCCCGGCGGGCGAACCCGGCCGCGGCACGACGACTGAGCCGCCGTGGACCGGGTGGCCCGAGTGCGGTTCCCGGGACGCGGTCGGTGCCGGCGTCGCGCCGGCCGGCACCGACGCGCCCGGCCACCCGGTGGCATCGGGGGAGGGACCACCGGGATGAGGTGGGCGCGGCGACGGGGGACGCCGGGCCACCACGACGGGCACAACGAGCAACCGGGCATCCAGGTGACGAGGAGACGCCCGGCGCGACCCGACCGCGTGACGCGGACCGGACACGGTGAGTCGAACGCCGCAACGCCCAGGCCCACGCCCACGCCCATGCCCGCGCGTCGACCGGCGGGTGTCCCGGCGCCCGGTTCCCGACGGCCCGTTCGGCGGGAACCGGCTCGGCCCGCCGGTACGTGCCCCGACCGGGCGGGTGGGCGAGTGCGCAGAAGGGGCGAAGGCTGTTCGACTTCGACCAGGGCGGGCAGCGCGCGGCGACGGTCGAGGCGTGGATCAGGCCCTACCGGATCACCGGGTCGTCCTCGGTCGGGGCCTCGAATCGCCTTCTCGCCGGAGGCCCGGACGGCGCACCCCGGTCGCCGTGGTGGAGGTGGCGTCCTAGCGTGGAGGAGCCCGGGGCCCGGCCGGAGCCGACGTCTCCTGCCCGGCTGTCGATATGGATCCCGCGTCGATGGCAGGGCTTCGTGGTCGTGGCAGGCCGCCCGGCCGCACACACATCACCGGCGCTGGTGCCGCCGGTGGGACGGAGACCGAGATGGCGCAGTCGTCGTGGAGCGAGTACCGGCCGGGGCAGCGGTTCCCGGGGGTGATCGGGCGCACGACCGACGAGTCGAGTCCGGCGTGGCCGCAGCCGGTGCGGGCGGTGGCGGGTGCGCCGAACGTGTTGTTCATCGTGTTCGACGACACGGGGTTCGGGCAACTGGGCTGCTACGGCAGTCCGATCGAGACGCCGAACCTGGACGCGCTGGCCGCGGGCGGGCTGCTGTACAACAACATGCACACCACCGCGCTGTGTTCGCCGTCGCGCTCGTGCATCATCACGGGCCGCAACCACCACGCCAACGGCATGGCGGCGATCACCGAGCTGGCCACCGGCTACCCGGGCTACGACGGGCGCATCCCGTTCGAGAACGGGTTCCTCTCCGAGATGTTGCTCCAGCACGGCTACAACACGTACATGGTCGGCAAGTGGCACCTGATGCCCTCGGAACAGGAGTCGGCGGCGGGCCCGTACGACCGGTGGCCGTTGGGGCGGGGCTTCGAGCGGTTCTACGGATTCCTGGGCGGCGACACGAGCCAGTGGCATCCGGACCTGGTGTACGACAACCACCAGGTCGAGCCGCCGGCCACGCCGGAGGAGGGCTACCACCTGACGGAGGACCTCGTCGAGCGGGCGATGTCGTTCATCGCAGACGCCAAGCAGGTCGCCCCGGACAAGCCGTTCTTCCTGAATCTGTGCACCGGCGCCACCCATGCCCCGCACCATGTGCCGGCGGAGTGGGCGGACCGTTATCGGGGACGGTTCGACGACGGCTGGGACGTCTACCGCGAGCAGACCTTCGCCCGGCAGAAGGAGCTCGGTGTGGTGCCGCAGGACGCGCGGCTGTCTCCGCACGACCCGGACGTGCCCGCGTGGGAGTCGCTCACGCCGGACGCGCGGCGTCTGGCCGCGCGGATGATGGAGGTCTACGCCGGGTTCCTCGCGCACACCGACCATCACATCGGGCGGCTGCTGGACTTCCTGAAGGAGACCGGCGAGTTCGACAACACGCTGATCATGATGGTCTCCGACAACGGTGCGAGCGCCGAGGGCGGAGTGACCGGCACCACCAACGAATTGCAGTTCTTCAACAACGCGCCCGAGGCGCTGGAGGAGAGCCTGGCCCGGATCGACGAGATCGGCGCGCCGACCACGTTCAACCACTACCCGTGGGGCTGGACGTGGGCGGGCAACACCCCCTTCCGGCGGTGGAAGCGCGAGACCTACCGCGGCGGCACCAGCGACCCCTTCCTCGTCCACTGGCCCGCCGGCATCCGCGCCCGCGGCGAGATCCGCGGCCAGTTCGCGCATATCGTCGACATGGTCCCCACCGTCCTGGACGTCCTGGGGATCGAGGCGCCCGCGACCATCCGGGGCGTTACCCAGTCACCCATCCACGGCGTCAGCTTCGCCCATACCTTCGACGACGCCGACGCGGCGACCCGTCACCGCACGCAGTACTACGAGATGCTCGGGCACCGGGCGATCGACCACGACGGATGGCGGGCGGTCTGCCCCTGGCCCGGCCCCTCCTTCGCCGAGGCCGAGCGGCCCTTCGGCACCCCGATCACCGTGACGGACCTCGACGACCTCGACGCCCACCACTGGGAGCTCTACCACGTCGACGAGGACATCGCCGAGACCCGCAATCTGGCCCGGGAGCACCGCGGCAAGCTGATCGAGATGATCGCCCTGTGGTACGTGGAAGCCGGGAAGTACAACGTGATGCCGATCGACGGCAGCGCCTTCGAGCGCGTGATGACCGAGCGCCCGCAGATCACCGAGAACCGGACCGGCTACACCTTCCGCCCCGGCACCCAGGTCCTGCCCGCCGCGGTCGCCCCCCCGGGTCCTGAACCGGCCGCACAGTGTCGTCGCCGACGTCGAGATCCCGCCCGGCGGCGCGGAGGGCGTCCTGCTGTGCCAGGGCGGCAACGCCGGCGGCTGGTCGCTCTACGTCAAGGACGGCCGGCTGCACTACGCCCACAACTACGTCCAGCGGGCCCTGTATCACGTGGTCTCGGGCGAGAGCGTGCCCGAAGGGCGGCACGCGTTGCGTTTCGAGTTCGAGCCCACCGGCGCCCCGGACATGGCCCACGGCAAGGGCGCGCCCGGCCGCGCCCAGCTCTACATCGACGGCCGCCTCGTCGGTGAGAGCGACATGCCGGTGACGACCCCGATCACGTTCAACCCGGGTGGCATGGCCTGTGGCGCCAACCCCGGATCGGCCGTCACCCCGGACTACCGGCCGCCGTTCCGCTTCACCGGCACCCTCCACAGCGTCACCGTCGACCTGTCCGGTGACCTGATCGTCGACGTTCCCAGCGAGATGCGCATGCACATGGCCCGCCAGTAGGCGGGCCGCCCCACGGAAAGGACCGGCCGGCGACGTCTCCCCGACGACGGCGACTCGATGACGCACGACATCGATGCCTGGTACCGGCGGATGACCCACAGTCGAGCACGCGATCGCGGCCGGGCTCGCCGCCGGTGAACCGGAGAACGTCGTCGCGCGGGAGGAGACGAACCGGCGGCGCGCGGAGTCCGCCGGCCTGTGGAAGGCGGAACGGGGCGGGAGTTGCGAGTCCGGAGCCGCGTGGGCTCGTGGCCTGAGAACCCAGGCCGGACACCTCGAGCGCCTCGCGGTCCTGGAACCCCCGCTCGCGGACGAACACATCGCCGAGGCGCGTGAACTGCGCGACATGGCCGTACAAGTAGAGGGGATGCCCGGGCCGTGCTGAGGCCCGAATGGGCCGCGTCCGCCCCCGACCGGCGGAACGCCCCCGCCCCGGCCGCCGGCCGCGTCCCGGCACTTCCTGGACCGACACCGGATCCCTCGCCCGAAGTCCTGGCGGCCCGCAGGCAACCGAACCGACGAGGGCGGATCAGTGGCGCGACACATCGACGCCGAACGTCACCTGATTGCCACGCACCGTAAGGTGTCGCGTCCGTCTCCGTGCCATGGTGACTGAGAACCCACCCCCCACCGGAACGGAGTTCCCGCATGGGCATCAAGGACGAGATGCAGGAGAAGGCCCAGCAGGCCAAGCAGAAGATGCAGGGCAAGCAGGACGAGGCGTCCCAGCGAGGCCAGAGCGAGCAGGAGCGTCTGCGGCGGCAGGCGGACGAGGCCCGCCGGCAAGGCCGGCCGAGCTTCGACGACATCCAGGACGAGACGGACGACCGCCTCTGAATCCCCGGTCGCAAGCGTGGGCCCGCTTCACCGCATCGGTGTGGCGGGCCCACGCGCGTGCCGGACGGTGGGTCTCGCCTGGCCCCCGACCGGGCACCGCCTCGGTACACCGATCCGTGGCGGGCCCGGCACAGCGGCTGCCCCCGGACACGATCACCGCCCTGAGCGCCCATACTCGTGAACAGAGCCAGGCGACACCGCCGTCACCGGCCCGCCTCGCGAGAGGGTGACCCCATCGCGACCCGGAGGATCGGGGGCACGAGACCGGCAGCCGGGCCCGGATCACCCGAGAACTGCGATGGGAAACGAGCGTGAGGGAGCGTCACACCGAGCCCGTGGACGTCCATCTGATCCTGCGTCGCGACAGCGTCGACGGGACGCGGGTGCTGCTGTCGCGTCGGGCCGGGACGGTGTATGCCGCCGGCCTGTGGCATCTTCCGTCCGGCCACCTGGACGGTCCGCACGAGGACGTCGTCGGCGCCGTGATCCGCGAGGCGGAGGAGGAGACCGGCGTGGTCGTGGACCCGGCCGACGTCCGCGCCGCGGTCACGGTGCACCATCGCAGCCCCGGCGGGGGTGCCCGGGTCGGGTTCTTCTTCGAGGCGCGGCTCTGGCGCGGAACTCCGCGGGTCATGGAGCCCGCCGTGTGCGATGGGATGGCGTGGTATCGGCTCGACGCGCTGCCGACGCCGATGGTGGCCTACTGTCGGGCCGGGCTCGACGCCTATCGGGTCGGCACCCGGCTCGCCGTGCACTTCCAGCAGCCCGGCGACCCGATCGCGTACGACCCGACGGCGGATCGACTCCGTCGCGTCCCGGCCGTCGGCGACGCGGACCCGGTCCCGCCCACGGCTGTGCGAGAGTTCACCGAACGGGCGGTCGGCCGCATCGCCGAGTGGTCGGACGCATCCTGGGCCCGGGCCGACAGCCGGGTCTGGCGGGCACACGGCGCCGCGGGTGGCCTGTGGTTCGTCAAGATCCACCAGAACGAGCGTTTCCACGATCGCGAGACGAGTGCCTACCGGAGTTGGGTCCCGCGGCTGGGAGGTGCCGCGCCGCGGCTGATGGCCGCCGACGCGGATCTGCGAGCCGTTGTCGTCACCGCCGTTCCGGGTCGCTCCCTGCACGGCGCCGTCCACCCGCCCGACGTCGAGCGACGCATCTTCCGCGGCATCGGGGCACTCGCCGCCTCGATTCACCGCAGCGCGCCGGCCCGACGAGCGGACGGAGCCTGCGCCGGCCTCGAATCGTTGGAGCGACTCCTCGACGGGGTCCGCGGCCATCTCCTGCCCGGTGACGAGGACTTCGTCCGCGCCGCGGCGCGACAGGCAGCTCGGCTGCCCGGTCTCGATCTCGTCCCCGTCCACGGCGACCTGCAACCACGGAACCTGCTCTGGTCCGATGACGCCACCGTGCGTGTGATCGACTTCGAGCGCAGCGAACACGCCCCCGCCGTACGGGATTTTGTACGCCTGTCCGACGCCTGGACGGGACGCCCGGATCTGCGCGCGGCGTTCCTGACCGGGTATGGCAGGCCGCTCAGCCGGGCCGAGGAGGAACATCTGACCGCCGCGTCCGCACGCGACGCCGTCTCCGGGATCCGGTACGGCCGCGAGCACGGCGATCCGGAGCTGGTCGAGCGCGGGCGCCGCACCCTGGCCCGCCTGCGCGCCTGACCCACCGCAGCGCGGGCGAGTCGGATCGGGCGGACCGCGGGCGTCGGTCTCGAACCGAGGTAGACCCGGCTTTCGGCTGCGTCGTGGACGATCTGGACCAGGGCGAGGCGCATTCCGCCCGAGAGAGTCAGCCGGTGGTCGAAGCGCGGGCTTGCCGGTTGCCGCGCTCAGTCCGTGGTGTGCCGGTGAGGACGCGGTTGCGGGGCTACGCCGTTGTCATTGCGGGCTGTTGGCGGGCAGGGGCTCGCAGGAGGTCCCGCCAGTCGGAGGGCCAGGTGGTCAGCGCGAGCAGGCCCATGACGACCAGGTGCGCCGGCGCGGCCCAACTCTCCACCGCGGGGTCGTGGTTGACGATGTGGGTGGTGACCGCGCCGGTGAGCACGAACATCAGCGTCGTGGCACCCAGGAAGCGCGTTCGCTTGTCGGGGATCGCGAGCAGGACGGCCGCGAGGCCTTCCAGGGCGCCGACGACGAAGCGCATCCAGGAGGGGTAGCCCCAGTCGACGAACTTCGCGGAGTACGCCGAGCTGAACATCGTGTCGCCCGGCCAGTACTTGGTCACGGCGCCCAGCGCGAATTCGAGGGCGAGGAACCAGTACAGCACGGTCATCAGGCGCTTCGGCATGTGTGTTCCTTCGGTGGCGTGGGGCAGGGTCGGGCATCCGCGCGGCTCTTGTTGTGCCGGCGGAGTCTCGATGTCGGGTGTCAGCCCCGTAGGGCGGTGATGGCCTTCTCGATGCGTCGTTGGCGCGTTGCGGGCTTCTTCGCACTCTCGACGGCGCGCACGTGCTCGCGCTTGCGACTGAGTGTGAGGTTGTCGTACGCGGCGCGGGCGCGGGGGTCGTCGTCCAGGGGTCGGGCGAAGTCCGCGGGCTCGACGACGTCGCGTGGTTCGGTGTCGAGTTCGACCTCGGCCTCGACCGTGTCGCCGATCGCGACGCCGGTCGCCGGCCGGTCGCCGTGCTTCGCTCCCGTTTCGCCCAGCGGGGCCGTCGCCATGCCCGGGACGGTCGCGGCACGCGCCTCGCCGTCCCGGGCGGCTGTGAACGGAGAGCGGCTACTCCGCGTAGAGCTGGTCCTTTCCCCGGGCGCTGAAACCGAGGCTCCAGATGTAGCCGTCCGGATCGGCGAAGGTACCGCCGTATCCGCCCCAGGGCAGGTCGCCGGCGGGCTTGAGGATTTTGGCGCCGGCCGTTGCGGCCTCCGCCATGATCTCGTCGATCCGCTCCCGACTGCGGACGACGTAGGTGAGTACCACCCCGCCGAAGCCGGTTCCGTCCGCGCCTGTGCCCACCTGATCCGCCAGGCCCTCACGGCCGTAGAAGCCGACCGGCGAGGCGCCGTCCGACTCGAAGAAGACCGAGACGCCGAAGTCGTCCTTGATCTTCCAGCCGAGCCCCTCGGTATAGAACTGCTTGGCCCGGTCCATGTCCCGGACACCGAGCAGGATCGCGCTGACGTGCGCCTTCATGCCATGACTCCTTGTGCTTGAGGGGTTCCGCGTGCCGTCCGGCCGGACGGCGGCCCGGGCCCGCCGTTGCATCGGCGCGGGTTTCGCCGGTCAGTACGTATGACCGGCGCGGGCATAGGAATGTGACATGGTCGAACCGGACCGGCTGAGCGCACGGTTCGCCGAGCACCAGGACCGCTTGCAGGCGGTGGCCCACCCGCGTGCTCGGCTCCCCGAGAGAGGCCGAGGACGCGACGTCTCCGATGCCGCGCGATCCCCCAAACGCGCAATGGTCGCCGCCTTCCAGCCGCCGGCCGCGCTGCGGACGGTGTCGCTAGCCGATGCGGCGTCGGGCTCGGAGGACGACGGCGACGACGGCGTCGGAGATTTCGTCGCCCACTGCCACACGGACTTCCGCGACGGTTCCGGACCGGTCGGCGCACAACCGTGTCTCGAACAGCTCGCTCTCCAATGTGACGAGAACGTCGCCGTTCACCACGGTCTGCCCGGGCGCCGGTACCTCGGTGACACGGGACGGCTGGAGGGGGGAGGACGCGGTGAACTCTTTGAGTTCCAGGTCCAGCCACACGGGTCGTGTGACCGGGCCGCCGATGCGCTCCTCGATGCGGGCGAGAGCCTGCTCGGCCATCATGGCGGTGCGGTCGTCCTCGGCGAGCCAGGCCAGCAGCGGGCCGATGGCACGCTCGTCACCCAGGTGCCCCAGCACTTCGAAGGCCGTCCAACGATCGTCCTCGTCACCCAGGCAGGCGACGATCGTGTCGGTGTGTGCGGCGGATCCGTGCTTCACCATGCCGTGGAGCGCCTGTCGGCGGGTGGAGCCCGGCGAACGCAGCCCACGCTCGAGGATCGGCAGCACGCGGGGATCGGAGAGTCCCTGGAGTGTCCACATCACGACGGGTTCGAGTGCCGGGTCGTCGGCGACCGCGTCGAACAGGGCGTCGGGAAACGCCTTCGCCAGGAGCGCCTGCAGTGTGGAGAGGCGTTCGAAGGCCTCTCTCCCCAGGGCGTCGAGGCGTTCGCGTACCTCTGCCAACGCGTCGTTCCAGGACGGTGCGGCGCGGCCGGCCCGCGTGTCCAGAAGGCGCGACAGGCTCACCGGTCCCGCGGCCACCAGGCCGTCGTAGGCCCGATCCTCACCGCACACGTATTGCACGATGAGGTGGTCGATCCCAGCGCCTTCGATGTCCATCGAGTCGTTCCTGCTCTCGTGTGCTGCTACTGCACGTGCACGGCCGGTCGGCGTGGAGGAGCCGTCGGGTTTGCCCGTCGGATGGCGGGGAGAGTCGGCGCGGTGTCGAGGGCTTGGCGGGTGGTGTGTCCGTTCCGCGCGCGGGACACCGCTCCCGCAAGGGGTTCCGGCCCTTGCGACGCCGAACAGCCCGAAGTCTTCCCGCGTGTCGTTATGTCGTGGCCTCGCGCCATGTCCGGTACTGCTCCCGAACGTACCGCAACGGCTGGTCGACATCGGCGCGGTCGTCGTGTTCGACCAGGCCTCGCGCGGCGTGCAGTGCCGACGCGAACAGCGCCGTCCCGCCCGACGTGTCGGCGAGCGCGACCCGGTCCAGGACGGCCGCCACGCGCAATAACAATTCTCGGCCGGTGGACTCGGCCAGGCCCGCCAACTCCACCGGGATCGGCGGGGCACCCTCGTACGGGTCGTCGTGCGCGATGTCGTCGGCCACCCACCCAGGGTGTCGGACGTCTGCCCGAGGTGTCCGGGGATCGGCGAATTCACCCGGTGCGAAGGCGTGTCGGCGGCGCAGCCGTGTCGGGTCGGGCGCGGACCTTGGACGCGCACGAGAGTCACGTCGGCAGATCCGAGCGTCTGCACAAAGGGCTCGCAGCCCGGCCGCCACGAGGATGTGGTGCCACACCCTCGGAATCCGCGCGTTCTGCGCGCAGTGGAACGGAGTCCGGGCACAGGGGCAGCGGGTGGGGACGGCTCGGGCACGACCGCCTACGCCGGGGGAGGCGGCGGCGCCGGGCGGACTGCCCCGACCCTAGTCAGTGTTCGGCTGCGGCGCGGTGGTGTTGCTCGCGGTTGGCGAGTACGTCGGTCATGTGTGTTTCGGCCCAGTCCTTGAGGCCGGCTATGACGCGATTCAGGGACAGACCGAGTTCGGTGAGTTCGTAGGTGACGGTGACGGGCACGGTGGGCGTGACGGTCCGGGTGACCAGGCCGTCGACTTCCAGGGAGCGCAGGGTCTGGGTGAGCATCTTCTGGCTGGCGCCCGCGAGCCGGCGGGACAGTTCGGAATAGCGCATCGTCCGGGGACCATCGCCGTGGTCGACCCCGGGGCGGTGCGGGCCGTCGCTGCCAAGGGCCGCGAGGATCAACGCGACCCATTTGTCGGAGATGCGATCGAGCAGTTGGCGGCTGGGGCAGCCCTCCATGAACGCGTTGTAGCTCGTCTTCTCCTCGGCCCGCTGCTGGGCCGCCGTCCGCGTCGACATCGATCGCTCCTTCGGTGCCCGAGGGGGCTAACGCACTTTCAAGTGCCTTCTTTTGTCACGAGGTTAACGAAACCAGCATGGAGCACGGAAACGATCACCCCACCGCGAAGGAACAAGTCATGAGTGCCGCCACTTTCCGCACCGCCGTCGTCCGCGTCCCGAACGGGCCCGACTCGATCGAGATCATCGAGGTGCCCGTCGCCGAGCCCGGCCCCGGCCGGATCCGCGTCACCATCGCCGCGGCGACGGTCAACCCCACCGACCTCGGCGTCGCGGCGGGCTTCTTCCACTCGACAGGTCTGGTCCAGCAGCCCGAACACACCGGCCTGGGCTGGGAGTTCGCCGGCACCGTGGACGCGGCCGGGCCGGGCGTCGACCTGGCCGTCGGCACCCGGGTGGCCGGCCTGGTGGTCGGCTTCGACCGCGACTACGGCACCTACGCCGAGCAGATCGTGGTCGCGGCGGCCGACGTCGCCCCCGTCCCCGACGACCTGGACCTGCCGGCCGCGGCCACGGTCCCCCTCAACGGTCTGGCCGCCGCGCAGGTCGTCGACCTGCTCGGCGACGCGCCCGCCGGGGCCGACCGGCTGCTGGTGACCGGCGCCGCGGGCGCGGTCGGCGCGAACGTCACCGTCCTCGCCCAAGAACGCGGCTGGCAGGTGACCGGGCTCGCCCGCACCGGCGACGAGGAGTTCGTCCGCGGCCTCGGTGCCGACTTCACCACGCACGCCGAGCCGGGATGGGACGCGGTCGTCGACGCCGCACAACTCAACGACCAGGCCCTCGAACTGGTCCGCGACGGCGGCGCCTACGTCGGTGTGCGGCCCGGTCTCGCACCGCCCGCCGAGCGCGGGATCGCGGTCACCACGCTGTTCACCTCGTCCGACAGCGCCCGACTCGCCGGCCTCCTCGCCCGCGCCGCCGCCGGCGAACTCCCGGCCCGTGTCCACGCCGTCGTCAACCTGGACCAGGCCGCCGACGCCCACCGGGCCACCGCCAAGGGCGGCCTGCGCGGCCGCTACATCATCCGCCCCTGACCAGCCCGGCGCCGAGCGCGCCGCCCACCGCGATCACCGGCACCCACCCGCCGGAAGCCTCGAACGCCGGGGGCCGGTCCCTGCCGCGCAACCGACCCCCGGCCCGACCCGGCCGTAGAGGATGTAGAGCCCCTCGGCGACGTATGGGGTGATCCCCCACGCCGACTCGGCATGGGCGCGGTGCTCGCCCTCGGGCAGGTCCGACCGGTCGAGGGCCGGTCGAGGGCTTTGACCCATTCTGCGCTCGTCTCCTCGGTCGGGTCCCCGGACGAGGCGACCGGATGCCCCTGGCAGTGAGCTCGATGGGGCGAGGTCGCCTCACCGGCTCTTCCGTCTTTTCCCGAGTGCGGCAAAAAATCGCAGGCATCCGAGAACGGGGATCGCCCATAAGGCATACGGGCATCGAGATTGCAACCGGCAATAAACGGAACGGCGGAATGCATGATTTGCCATACGGTCGGCCGTCATGGATTCAGTCGCAGGGTCATGAGGCAGTCCTGTATGCCCTCGGTCTTGCCGATGCCGCCAAGCGCGCCACCCGGCCCGGCGGACAGCTCTAGATCATCGTCGTGTGCACCGATTCAACGCTCATTCGATACTCGGAGGAGCCGCAGCAGATCTTTATTTTCCCAGGTCAGGGCCCCATTGCCGGTCTGACTGATGCAGGGCGTGAGCGTTCGTACAGGTTGGGGCCACGGCGCCCCGAGTAAGTCAAGCCTTATTTTCGGAGAATTATGACCATATGATCTTGGCTCGAATCGAAGGAGTCCCCTGTTGTCGCAAGCGAACGACCCTGCTGTGTGTGCGGTTGCATCGGAGCGGGCTTTTGTGTCCACCTTGTACGACCTGCTCACCGAGCGGCTTTCCGAGGCGCGAGTACACCGAGCGAATGTGCTGAAAGCTCCGGCGGAAAGTGCCGATGAGGCATACGAGAGAGAGATCGCCGCCGAGCGTCTGGCCAGGGAAATCGGCCGGCTGGAGGGCGCCGAAAAGGGGCTGGTCTTCGGCCGCATCGACTGGACGGATGGCACGGCCCTGCGCATCGGGCGGATCGGCCTGCATACGGAGGACGACGAACTGCCTCTGCTCGTGGACTGGCGCGCGAACGCGGCGCGGCCCTTCTACGAGGCGACGCCGATCCACCCGATGAATCTGCGCCGCCGCCGGCACCTGCGCCTCGAGGAACGCACGGTGGTCTCGGTGAGCGACGAACTGCTCGACGGTTCCGCCCCGACCGACGAAGACGTCGTGGGTGACGGCCCGTTGGCCGAGGCCTTGTCGGCGCGGCGTACCGGCAGGATGCACGCGGCCGTCGCGACGCTGCAGGCCGAGCAGGACGAGATCGTCCGCTCCGCCCACCGCGGGGTGACAGTGGTGCAGGGCGGGCCCGGTACGGGCAAGACGGTGGTCGCCCTGCACCGGGCGGCGTATGTCCTGTACGCGTTCCCGCGCGCCGCGGAGCAAGGTGTCCTGGTGGTCGGCCCGAATGCCCGGTTCCTCGACTACATCTCCAGGGTCCTTCCCTCGCTCGGTGAGAACGACGTCGTCCTGGCGACTTGCCACGAACTGGCCGGAGTGTCCGCGGACACGGTGGACCCGTTCGATACGGCGCGTCTCAAAGGCAGTTCCGACCTCGCCGATGCTCTGGCCGGCCTGTTGCTCGTCCACCAAGCTCCCCACGGCGACTTCACCGTGCGGGTCGGACAGGAATCGGTTCACCTGTCCGGCGAGGACGTTGCCACGGCACGCGACGCCGCCGTGGCAGCCGCACCGGGGCACAACCCCGCACGCCAGGTGTTCAAAGAGCTTCTGGTCGACGCCGTCACCGACGCCATGCAACGAGACATGGGCGACCTTCTGGAGCAGATCGACGCCGATGCCGCCGCGATGACGGGCATGGACCTCGACCGGTTCACTGGTGCCGCCCAGCGCCGTGTGGAAGGTGCGGCCGACTCGGGTCCGGTCCACGAGCTGGACCTGGACGCCATCCGGGCCGATCTCCTCGACGACGCCGGCGTCGACCGAGCGGTCGAGGTGTTGTGGCCGCGGCTGGTACCCGGTGACCTCGTGAAGGCGCTCCTGACGAATGCCGATGCTCTCGCCGAGCGCCTGCCCCGATTGACCGCGGAGGAGCGGTCACTTCTGCTGCGCGGTCCGGACCACCCGTGGACCGATGCCGATGTGCCGTTGCTGGACGAGGCTGCGAGCCTGGTCGACGGCCCGCCGGAGCGGACGTACGGGTACGTCGTCGTCGACGAGGCGCAGGAGCTGACCGTCATGCAGTGGCGGATGGTCGTCCGCCGCTGCCCGGCAAGGGCGATGACTTTGGTGGGCGACTTCGCCCAGGCCGGCCCGGTCGCGACGGCACGCGACTGGAAGGAAGCACTGAGCCCGCACGTCGGACCGCGGTTCAAACTGCACAACCTGACCGTCGGCTATCGCACCACGCAGGAGATTCTGGAGAGTGTCCGAGAGTTGCTCGCGCGGATCGCTCCGGACCAGAAGCCGACACGGTCACTGCGAAGCGGTGAGAGCCCTCGCACCGTGACCACGCCTCCGGACGGGTTGGTCACCGCCGTCGCCCGGGAGCTCCGAGCCCAGAGCACCGCCTACCCGGGCGAGCTTCTGGGAGTGCTCTGCGCGGACACGAGGGTGGCCGAACTGACGGCCCAGGGTGTCGCACAACACGCACGCATCGTGCCGGCATCCGAAGCACGCGGCCTGGAATTCGACGGTGTCGTCGTCATGAACCCCGAGGAGATCATCACGGCCCGCCCCGGTGGGGAAAGGGACTTGTACGTCGCCCTGACCCGGGCCACCAAGCGCCTCTGCACCATCACCGTCCAGCCCGCCTGACGGATCAGCGCCCGCGTCGTTGCCGCGGGCGCACCCGGTGCGGTACGGACACCGGCCCGCGCACGGGGCTGCACCCCGCCTCACCACTCGCGGCCGCACCCGGCATCACGCGGCCCGGTCCAGGCCGACGGCGTTCGGATCCCGGCCTCGCGATCACCGGGTCTGCGTGGTGGGGGATCAGAGCTTGAAGACGAATCGGTGGCGTTTGTGTGCGAAGCCCTGGCGGTTCGCGAACATGTCGAAGGCCATGGCCTCGAGTTCCTCGGTCTCGTACGCGGCGACCGGCTTGAAGGCGCCGTCTGCGGCAAGAGTCTTGCGTTTGCTGTCGAGGGTCTGCTCGTGTGTTGCGACTTCCGCCCGGGCCAGGTCGGCCAACCACCTGTCGAAATCGGTTTTCCTCGCGGGGCCGATGCGGTCGAGGAGGCCGATGGCGAGTGCGGTCTCGGCATCGATCGGCCTGCATTCGGTGGTGAGTCGTCGCGCCGTCGCGTCGCCGACACGCCGGGGCAGGGTGTACGTGTGAAGTTCCGAGCCGCTCAGTCCCATGGTCGCGTAGTGCGGGTTCAACACGATGCCCGGACGAGCGACGACCACGTCGGCCCCGAGAGGAAGCATCACACCGCCCGCGCCCGCGTTCGCTTCGAACGCCGCGATGAGGACCTGTTCGGTGGTGGTGAGGATGGTGCGGCAGACGGCGTTGATGGCCGTGATGTTCAGCCACGCCTCCATGGCCGGTTGATCGGCGGCCTCGATGACGTTGAGATGGATGCCGTTGGAGAAGAACTCGGGTCCGCCCCGCAGGACCAGGACCTTGGTGTCCTGGGTCGTTGCCTCGCGCAACGCCGACAGGAGTCGTCCACACTGGCGTGTGCTCATGGCGCCGTTGTAGAAGTCGAACGTGAGGTATCCGATGTCGCCCTCACGCCGGTACCGGATATCCGTGTACGGCGAGCACGTCGCTTCGGGCAGGGCCGCGATGTCCACGCCGTAATCGCCGCGCGCCAACGTTTGTACCGCGGGAAGCTTGCAGGCACGGGCCGTCGGTTCGGCCTTGGCGCGCATGTGTCCGATCCATACGCTGGAGTCCCGGGCCGCCACGCGCACGGCTTCGTGATGCCGTGCCACGATCGTGCCCGGGAGCGCTCCGGCCACCGGGCCGTCCAAGCGCGCGTCGTACAGGTAGGCGGCCCGGGAACCGATGTTCGCGAGCACTCCCGGGAACCCGTCGGCCGCCGCGATCGATCGCACGATGTCCGGTCCCGGTGAGTCCCACCGGAACGCGCGGTCCGTTTGTGACATCGCCGGGCGCAGGCGAGCCGAAGGCACCGCCTTCGGGTACTGCTGTGCCGGCACGGGGAGGAATGCGGGATCCGCGGCTTTCTCGGCGACCTCGAGAACGCATTCGACGGCCGCATCGGCGACGGGCCCGTTGTAGACGGCCGACTTGCGTGCCGGAGGTTCACTCATCGGGAACGTGCGCGTCGCCCAGATGGGTCCCGCGTCCATTTCCTCCACGGCCGACAGGGCCGTCACGCCCCAGAGCGGCTCACCGTCGGCAATGGCCCAGTCCAACGAGGAAGGTCCGCGATCGCCGACCGGGCCCGGATGAATGACGACCGTGGGCCAGGTTTTCCAGACGGACGACGGGATGCGCGTCTTCAGGAACGGGCAGATGACGACTTCGAAATCCGCCGGGGCGACTGCCCGCAGAATATCCGACCCCTCGGCGACCACGGCGAGTCGCACCTGGTGGCCGGCCGCCCGAAGAGCCAGGTCGGCACGCTGGGTCAGGCCATTGTTGCCACTGGCAAGGAGAAGGATGCGTCGCACGGCGTTTCCGTTCCATTTGTCGGATCGTCGGATCCGAACATTCGTAGAGGCCATGCGCCTGCGAACGCGAACGTTCATCGCGAACATGTCGGTGTAATGCATCTCGCTGACGGCGACCCCCGTGAGTAGGGAGGCACCTGCTGCGATTGCCGCAGGTCCCTTCACGGTTAACGCGAACCACAGGGCCGTGGTCGCGGCCACCATGGCGATCTCGATCAAAAGGACGACCCCCGGGTTTTACTCGTCGGCCGGGTCGGCCGGGTCGGCCGGGTCGGACACGCCGGCGCCGAGGGGCGTGGAGAGGATGCCCGGCTCATCGAGCCGCCGTCCGTTCCGACCGGACAGGTGTCGGGTCCGCCGTGGCGAGAGGGCAGGGACCCCCACCCGCCCGATCGATCACGACGTGTCCGTACGGAGCCGTATGGCGTGTCGGTGCCGCGATCGGTACCCCGTCCGGCGATACTGACCGGTCCGGCACGGAGCGCGGACTCCGCAGGTCGGGTCGGTGCGGCGGACGGGGGTCGGATGAACGTCGGCGACAAGGTGAGGGCGGCCAAGGATCTCGACGGGTGGGCGCAGGCGTCCGTGCCCAAGGACTCGGTCGGGTTCGTCACCCACACCGCGTTCGGGCGCCTGGACGTGACGTTCACCGTCGCGGGCGTGTTCGGTGGCACTCGGGAGGTGCGGGTGACCGTGGACCCGGAGCAGATCGCACCGACCGTGTGACCGTCCTCCCGGGTTCGTCCCCGACGCGGTTCCGAAGAACGACGCCTCCGCCGCTCGGCCGATACTCGGCCGGGGGAGCGGCTGGGGCGCCGCATCCGGGGGCGGCGTCCGGTCGTTGACAGGATCGTGAGAGGCCCGCACACACGACCCGATGGGTATCCGACTTCCGGCGCCGTACGGCACGGGGAGTCGGTGAGTTCCGTGCCCGAAGTGGCCGCCCGTGGAGCGGGTACCGCGGGGGCGATCGTCACCGTGTGATGGCCTGGCAGAAGGAACACCGCCTTGCCAGCCCGTATCCGCTGCGCAACAACGGCACCCTTGCTGCGGGAACTGATCGCCGCACCCCACCCCGACCACGCGCCGCTGCCGTCCGCGGCCTCGAAGGCGCCCGGCCGCCGCGAGATGCGCGCGGTGCCGTACGGCAAGCTCGAGGGCAGCCGTCCGCTGGAACTCGACCTGTGGCTGCCCGAGACCGACCGGTCCGAGCCGCTTCCGCTGGTGCTGTTCGTCCACGGCGGTGCCTGGCGCCGGGGGCGGCGCGACGACATGGGGTTCCGTACCCGCCGCTGGAATCCCGGGCCCTTCGCGCGCCTGGCGAAAGCGGGCTTCGCCGTCGCGTGCGCCGACTATCGGCTCAGCGGCGAGGCCACGTTTCCCGCCCCGCTCGACGACTTGGGCACCGCACTGCGCTGGCTCACCCTGCGCTCTGCGGAACTCGGCATCGACACCCGGCGGACCGTTGTATGGGGAGAGTCCGCCGGTGGCCACCTCGCCTCGCTCCTGGCCCTGACCCACACCGACCCGCGGCCCGCCGGTGCCGTGGTCTGGTACGCGCCCGGCGACCTGACCACCGCGCGGGGCCGCTTCACGCCCGAGGACGCCACCACCCCCGAGGCACTCCTGCTCGGCGCGGCTCCGGCGGCCGTCCCGGAGCGCGCCCACGCCGCCGGTCCGCTCGCGCACGTGCACCCCGGCGCGCCGCCGTTCCTCCTCGTCCACGGCGACGCGGACACCCTGGTCGCGTGCTCGCACAGCGAATCCCTGGCCTCGGCACTGGATCAGGTCGGGGCCCCCGTCGACTTGTGGACGGTGCCCGGCGCGGACCACGGCTGGCACGGACTGCCGGACGCCGCAGTGGCGGAGATCTTCGCCCGGTCCCTGGCCTTCGCGCGTCGCGTCACCACCCACTGCTAGGCCCTGTCCGGCGGATCTTGGTGGATCGGGCCGCGTCGTGAGCGCAGCGAGGAGCCCGAAGGGCGGATGCCGTGCATCGGCGTGCCGGAGAAGCAGCCGCATGGTGGTTCTCTTCGGCTGTTTCTCCGGTGCGGCGAGGCGCGGTGCCGGGCGGCGCGGACCCCCCAGGATCCGGCGGACAGGGCCTGGGTTCCGCTTCGGGCGGCCGTCATGGTCGTCGCCCGCGCCCGCGCCCGTCGGACCCTGACCCGGAACGCACCCGCACCGTCCAGCGGCTGCGGTCGACGCCGCGCGAGTACCTTCCCGCCGAATCGCGGTCCGCGCGGGCGGTCAGGCCGCGTCGGTGCGGCGCAGGGATGTGGGCAGGAAACCGCCGCCGTCGACCTCGAACGCGTAGCCCCGGGTGAAGTAGGGGACGTTGCTGTCGATGAAGGTGATCACATCGATTCGCTTCATCAACTCCTCCTCCGCCGCGGTCCATTCGGCGCAGCCCGCGGTGTCCGGCTTGGCCATCGCGAGCGCGGTCAGGCGCTCGTACTCCGGGTTCCGCACGGAACCGAAGTTGAGGCCCTCGGGCGGCTTGGTCCCGGAGTAGAACGGAAGCATCTGGTCGGGCGTGCTCAGTGACAGCGGCGCCCACGCCACGTCCCACTGGCCGGTCATCAGCGTGGACACCTTCGTTGCCGGCGTGGTCGGCTGCAGGGTCACCCTCACGCCGAACGACTTCCACTGCTTGACCGCCAGCTCGGCCGCCGCGACGACCTGGGTGCCGGACAGGCCCGGGTAGGGCACGGTGATGGACAGTTGCCGCCCGTCCTTGGTCCAGTACCCACCGGACTTCTTCCACCCGGCGGTGCTCAGCAACTCGGCGGCGCGGTCCACGTCGTGCGTCGGCAGGTTGGCGGTGACCGAGTCGGTCGGACAGGGAGGGGACATCGCGGTGCCCAGTCGGGTCGGCCGCACTCCCTTGCCGCCGGTGGCGACCGCGCCGAGTTGCCGGAGGTCGATCGCGGTGACCAGCGCCCGACGCACCTGCGGATCGGCGGTGACCCGGTTCGGGTCCTCGTTGAACAACAACTGGCCGAGCGGGTCCTGCATGGCCGTGGACTTGATCCCGGCCGCGGCCAGCCGGGATCGATCGGGGCCGACCACCGTCGTGACGTCCAACTGGCCGCCCAGGAGCAGATTGGTCCGGGTGGACTCGTTGCCGATCACCTTGAAGACCACCCGGTCCGGGGTGCGGGCGTTGTCCACGCCGTCCGGACCCCAGGTGTAGCCCTGCCGCTTGGTGAAGGTGAAGTGGTCGCCCGGTACCGCCTCGGTCAGCCGGTAGGGCCCGGTGCCGTCCGAGGCGTGGTCCAGCCTGCCCTGCGCGCGCATGCCGGAGGGGCACACCAGTTGCAGCGTCGCGGCATTGCGCAGCAGGAAGGGAGTGGGCTCCGGCGTCTTGAACGTCAAGGTGCCGGCGGCGTCGTCGGCGGAGACGGTGAGACCGGTGGGCACGATCATGCCGAGCATGGGCGACGCGTTGGCCGGCTCGGCGATGTAGGCGTACTGCGCCGCGATCGCGGAGGCGGTCAACGGCGTACCGTCGTCGCACGTGACGCCGCGCTTGAGGGTGAAGCTCGCGGTGGTCGCGTCGGTCGTCCACTTCTCGGCGACACCGGAGACGATGCGCCCGTCGGGCTGGATGTTGAGCAGCCCGTCGTAGGAGAAGCGGTTCAGCATGAACGCACTCGCGTTCAGCGCGGTGAGTGGATTCAGGCCACCGGGATCGGCGATGACCCCGACGGTCAGCGTGTCGCCGTCGCCGCCGGCGCCACCCCCACCGCTCCCACCGCATCCGGCGGCGAGCAGACCCAGGACGAGGGTCCCCACGACCCCACGCGAGACGCGTCTCATCGCGCGCCTCCCGGGAAGTGCCCGGTGACCGCGAAGCACTCGGCGTCCGGGGAACGCCCGGCCACGGCGTGCCCGCCGCCGCGCACCGCACCCGACTCGGCGCCCGGTGCCCATCGGCGGTCTGCGGGCGTCGTACCCGGCAATTCGGATCGTCTCGTCACGGGAAACCTCCTCGGAGCGCGGCCTGCGCCGCTGCGGACGATCACGGTAGGCAGTGGCCGGAAACCGGGGGATCGTCGCCACGCACGAAGAACGACCACCGATCCTGTGCGAATCACCGACGCCGAGCCCGGCCGCCTCCGGGATTCTCGGATGCCACGCCACGGAGCATCTGCGGTATCGACACTTCCAGTTGGAGTCCCGTTCCACGTACGCGCCCAGGTCGTCGCCCCGTCGATGGCCGCGTCGGCGGGCGGGTGTTCGCCCGACTACGCGGCTCCGGTCAGGATCCGGTCCAGGCGGGCGATCGAGGCGGGCGACTCGCGATACAGCCCGGCGATGTCCAACCCCTCGTCGCCGACAACCGCCAGCAGCGCGTGGTTGCCGATCGCCAGGATCACCACGTGTCCGCCGTTGCAGCGGGCCACCACGTCGCGCAGGCCGCCCAGACCCGCCTCCCCCGCGGTCCGGCTGCCCAGCGCGAGCGCGGCCGCGGCGAGGGCGGCGAGCGATTCCCCGTGCACCGCGACGGTGTCGCCGGCAACGAGCAGCCCGTCGCCGGTGGAGACCACGCTCTCGGTAATACCCATGACACGTTCGCGGACCCTGATGTATCCGAAATCCGGGATATGCCGACCGGCGGTGGCAATATATCGGCGACGCCGCCTCGACACGGCGCCGTTCGTCACGGTGACGATCATGTTCGCGGAAGCCCCGCGCCGGGGTCGGGGTCGCTGTCGGCGCGGATCTCGGCGGCGCCCGCGAACGCCGCCGCGCGCAGTTCCGGGGCCGGTTCGCGGGTGATGATCCCGTCGGCGAGGCAAACCCCCATCGAAGACGCGTAGTTGCGACAGCCGCCGATGACGCCCCGCGCGCGTCTCGTCCGACTGGAGGTCGGCGGGATCACCCGGGGGAGCCTTTGCGTTCCGCGCGCGTCTATGGCCCCGAGTCGTGAACGGTCGCGACCTCGGTTGGTATGCAACCACCGGGTTCTCCGCCAGGCACGAATGCGATCGTGGGCGCCAATACCGGTGCGGCGCGGGCGAGTTCGGCCGATCCAGAGGTCCGGAACCGACAACCTCGCGACATCATGAGTCTCGCGCCGTCCCCTGAGTTCGGGCCTCGGCACCAGCCTTTTCGAGTCGGTGCGTGGAGGCCGGCCGGGGATTGTTCCTGGTCGCCGAGTGCGCGGAGCGATGGGGCACGCGGGGCGTCCCCGGGGGCGAGATCGTCTGGATCGAACAGGCCCTCCCGGAGGCCGAGTTCGCGGTGTGAGCGTAAACGGGCCCAGGGCGGGCTCGGATCACGCGCGCCGGGGGCGAGTGCCGGTGGCCGGCTCGCCGGACAGGTTTCGAGCACGTCGGCCGGGCCGCGGTGGCGGGCGAACTCCGACCCCAGGGTTCAGGGCGCCTTCCTCGGCCATGGCCGCGCTGCCGTCGCGCCGCGCCGCGACTCTTCGTGCGAAGCCACGCGACAGGGGACATGTCGCCGACGCCGCGGTTGCCGGGCGTCACCGGTGGCTCGGACCGGGCTGCCCTTCGCCGGCCCAAGGCCGCCGCCGCACCGTCCGGCCGACTCGGATGCCCCCGCACAAGGTGGATCCAAAATGTACGTACATTCTCTTGCGGAAACCGGGAGACATGTGGCCAGATTAAATGTCTGCACATTTGATGTCCTGGAGGTCATGATGGTGTCGACGCAACGTCATCGGACAGTGATCGTCGGGGGAGGGAGCGCGGGTATCACCGTGGCGGCGCGGCTGCGCCGCTCCGGCGAGCGCGATGTCGCGATCATCGATCCGGCAACCCGGCACTACTACCAACCTCTGTGGACCCTGGTCGGCGGCGGACTGGCGGAGATCGGGGAGAGCACGCGCCCGCAGGCGTCCGTCGTGCCTCGAGGAGTGCGGTCGATCCGTCGGAGTGCGGTCCACATCGATCCCGACGTGCGGGAAGTGACCCTGGACGACGGGAGGACCATCGGCTACGAGTGCCTCGTGGTGTGTCCCGGGATCCAGCTCGACTGGTCGAGAATCCCCGGACTGGAGGCCACGCTCGGCGAGGAGGGCGTCTCCAGCAACTACCTGCCCGAAACGGCACCGGCGACATGGCGCTTCATCCGGGACACCCGATCGGGAACCGCCGTGTTCGGCATGCCGTCGGGGCCCATCAAGTGCGGTGGCGCGCCCCAGAAGATCGCCTACCTGGCCGCCGACTACTGGCGCCGCGAAGGGGTCCTGGGCAACATCGACGTGCACCTGGTGCTCCCGACATCCACCATGTTCGCGGTCCCGGAGTTCTCTCGCGTCCTGGATCGGGTTGTTCGGCGATACGGCATCACCGTGCACTTCGACAGCGAGGTGAGCGAGGTCCGTTCCGGGTCCAAGGAAGTCGTGGTCACCCACAACGGCACCCGGGTAGCCACCACGCTGCCCTACACCATGGCGCACCTGGTGCCTCCCCAGAGCGCGCCGGACTGGATCAAGAAGAGCGTCCTGGCCGATCCCGAGAGCCCCGCGGGCTACGTCCTCGTCGACCAATGGACCATGCAACACCCGCGCTACCCCGACGTCTTCGCGCTGGGCGACGTCGGCTCGTCGCCGAATTCCAAGACCGGTGCCGCGGTGCGCAAACAGGCCCCGGTCGTCGTGCGAAACCTCCTCGCGCGCATGAACGGTCTCAAGCCACCGGCCCGCTACGACGGATACGCGTCCTGCCCGCTGACCACAGCACGGGGCAAAACGCTGCTCGCGGAGTTCGACTACTCGATGAAGCCCACCCCCTCCATCCCGGTGATCGACACAACCCGGGAACGCACCGACATGTGGTACCTCAAGCGCTACGGACTGCCGTTCCTGTATTGGAACCTGATGCTTCGCGGACGCGCCTAGCCACATCGCCACCGCCGCGCGGCCGCCGCGACGAGTTGCACCCGTCCGCGCCCGCCGCATCCGGCGTAACCCACCCATCCGACCCGGCGGGAGCCTCTCCGTGGAACGCGTCGATACACTCGTTTTCAAGCAGTACTACCTGGATTGTCTCTCCCATGCCTCGTATCTCGTCGGCGACCGCGGATCCGGACGCGCGGTCGTGGTCGACCCCCAACGCGACGTGGGCGAGTACATCGCCGACGCCGCACGACTGAACCTGAACATCGAGCGGGTCATCGAAACCCACGTGCACGCCGACTTCCTGTCCGGACACCTCGAACTCGCCGCCCACACCGAGGCGCTGATCTCCTACGGCTCCGCCGCCCAAGTCGACTTCGCCGCCCATCCGCTGCCCGACGGCCGGAAACTCTCGCTCGGTGACGTCGAACTCGAGATCCTGCACACCCCCGGACACACCCCGGAGTCGATCTGCGTGGTCGTCAGAGCCCACGCGGGCGACAAGGTGCCCTTCGGCGTGCTGACCGGAGACACGTTGTTCGTGGGCGACGTGGGACGTCCCGACCTGGCCGCCTGCGCCGACTGGTCCACGGAGAAGTCGGCCCGTGCCCTGTTCCGTTCCACCCGACGCCTGCTTGCCCTCCCCGACGCCACCGGCGTCTATCCCGCCCACGGGAGCGGGTCGTCCTGCGGGAAGAACCTGTCCGCCGAACACCACAGCACCATCGGCGAACAACGGCGCACGAACCACGCGCTGGCCGAGATGGCCGAGGGCGACTTCGTGGACCTGGTGTGCTCCGAACAGATCCCCGCGCCGCGCTACTTCGCCTACACGTCCGCGCGCAATCGCCAGGAGCGGCCGACACTGGACGAGAGCACCCACGTCCCCGCCCTGTCGTTCGGGGAGTTCCTGCGCGCCCGGTCGACCGGGGGAGTCGTCCTGGACACCCGAGATCCCGACGCGTTCGCCGCCGGACACCTCGCCGACTCGATCAACGTCCCCCTGTGCGGTCGATTCGCGGAACTCGCCGGCGAGGTCCTGAGCGCACACAGTCCCATCCTGCTCGTCTGCGACCCCGGCACCGAACGCGAGGCCCGCAACCGGCTGGCCCGGATCGGCTTCGACCGTGTGCCGGGAGCGCTGGCCGACGGGGCACCCGGGATCGAGCCCGAATACCGTCGGACCGCCGTACGGCATCGCGTCGACGAGTTCGTCGTGCTCGACTCGGACACGCGCGTCGTGGACGTCCGCAACCCCGGCGAAGTACGCGCCGATGGCACGATCCCCGGGGCCCGACTGATCCCACTCCCCGAACTCCCCTCGCGAATAAACGAGTTGGCGCGCGGTGAGGCCGTCGCCGTGTTCTGTGCGAGCGGCCGCAGGTCCTCCATCGCCGCGTCGATCCTGCGTGCGGCGGGCTTCACGAACGTGTCCGACCTCCAGGGCGGCTTCGCCTCCTACAGCGCCGAGCACCCCATCGCACGACCGGACTCTCCGTGAGGCGCGCCGTCCCCGACGTTTCGGCCGCGAGGTGAGCGTACTGATCGTCGCGCTCGTGTCCGGTGCCGCGGTCGGGCTCGCCATCGGCGCGCTCGGCGGCGGCGGGGGCGTCCTCGCCGTACCCGCACTGGTGTACCTGCTGCACCTGGCACCGGCCGACGCGTCCACCACCAGCCTGATCGTGGTGACCGCGACCTCGGTGACGGCTGTGTTCCGTCACGCCAGAGCGGGCACCGTACGCTGGCGGGTCGGCGTGCTCTTCGCCGCGGCCGGCGTGCTCCCCGCCATCGCCGCTTCCGTCCTGGCGGGCCACATCCCCAAGGCCGCGCTCACGACGGCATTCGCCGTGGTCACGCTGCTCGCCGCCATCGCGATGCTCCGCAATGCCGGCCCGGGCGAAGGAGTGGAGAACGGCGCACCCGATCCAGGCGCGAACGAGAGGTCGATCCGTGGGGCACAGGGCATCGGCAAGGTGATGGGCGCGGGAGCGGGTCTGGGCACCGTCACGGGTCTGCTCGGCGTCGGCGGAGGATTCCTCGCCGTGCCCACCCTGGTGAGCGTCCTGTCGCTGCGCATGCGCCTGGCGGTCGGTACGAGCCTGGTCGTGATCGCCGTCAATTCCGTAGCCGCGCTCACCGCCCGGTTGGCGGTGGGGCCGACCACATTCGATCCGGCGACGCTCGGCCCCTTCGCCGGCGCGGCGATCCTGGGGGCCTGGGACGGCAAACGTCTGGCCGCCCGGCTGTCGGGGATCGCCCTTCAGCGGATGTTCGCCGCGCTTCTCGTCGCCTTGGCGGTGTTCATGCTCGTGGATGCCCTTCGTTGACCGATCGCACGGTTGCCGTGTCGCCCGGTACGCGGATCGCCCGAGCATGCACCCCGGAGGACCACGGTGGGTCCGCGCGGAGTTGCCACCGGACGGCACGCTTCCGTACCTTCGTGGCCTCACACAGGACACGAGCACGGGTCCGTCGCACGTCAGGGGAACCCTCGGTGACATCAACGCAGCCCGCGGGAGCGAATCCCGTCGATCGCGCGAGCGGAGTGCCGCTGTGGGTCCAACTGCGAGCCGACCTGCGCCGTCGCCTGGAGGCCGACCAGTTCCGCGACCACTTCCCCGGCGAGCACGCCCTCGCGGCCGACTACGGAGTCAGCCGCCACACGGTTCGCGAGGCCCTGCGCCAGTTGCGCAGCGAAGGCGTCGTCACGGCGCACCGGGGACGCGTGTCCGCACTCGCGGAGACGTCGATGGAACAGCAGGTGGGCCGACCGTACAGCCTCTTCGCCTCGGTCGAGGAGATCGGTGCGGTGCAGCGCAGTGTGGTGCGGGTGCTGGATCGGCGTGCCGACGGCGTGGTCGCGGCCCGGCTCGGCCTGGAGGAGTCGACACCGCTGGTCCACCTGGAGCGCCTTCGCCTCGCCGACGAGAGGCCGCTCGCCGTCGATCGGGTATGGCTCCCCGCCGACGTCACCGCCCCGTTGCTGGGGGTCGACTTCACGCACACGGCGCTGTACGCCGAATTGGAGCGGCATTGCGGCATCCGGATCACCGGGGGATGGGAGCGCATCCGTGCCGTGGTGCCCGATCGCGCCGAACGCACGATGCTGGAATGTCCGTCGAACACGGCCCTGTTCGCGATCGACCGCCTGGGAGTGGCCACGGTCGGCCCGGTCGAGTGGCGTCAGACGCTGGTGCGCGCGGATCGGTTCACGGTGACCGCGGCCTTTTCCGCCGAGGACGGATACCGACTGGGGATGGCCGAGTAACCGGAGGGCCGGTTGTCCCCGGCGATGCCCAAGGGTGAACACGCGGTCGCGGCGGGTTCACAACCCCAACCGTTGGGCGCGGCACACCGGATGGACCGCCGGCCGTTCGTCGGCCCCGTCGAGCGTGATCCCCAGGACACGGCGGGCCCGTTCGACCCGCTGGATGACCGTGAAACCTGGAAAGGCGCTGTCTACGTGGCAGTTGGGCCTGTGAAACACGCCGACGGGAGGTCGGGGCGAACGTGTGCTCCTCGGCAGCCGGCGGTTCGGTGCGCGATAGCGGCCGGCGGATCCGGACGGGGACGTGCCCGTCCGGATCCCTGTCGCGTCACCCCTGTCGGTGCTCCCATCCTCGGTCGGTACGGGTCAGCTCGCGGAAGCCGGCGGCGATCAGCCGCCCGATCGCGTCCGTGTCGTCGGCCGACTCGTAGGCGAGCACGCGGTCGACCCCGGCCAGGCGGAGCCACTGGGCCGCTTGGGCCAGGAGCCAGTGCTCCAACCCGTCGACGCGGTGGTCCGGTTCGACGACGAGGTTGCCGATGTCGGCCATTCCTCCGTTGCGGGCCAGCCGCTCGGGTCGGTCGAGGGCGGTGTCCACTTCGATGAAGCCGAGGACGTGGCCGTCCAGGTGGGCCGTCAGCCGGGTTCCGCACTCGCCGAGCGTGCGCCGCACGGCCGGTTGGGGCATCGACGGATCGGCGGGCGGCGACACCAGGTCGGCGACCTCGGCGAGCAACACCACTTCGGTGTGGCCGGTGTGCCGGAAGCCGGCCCGCTCGTAGGCCGCCCGCACGTGCGGCCACACATCGGGCAGGCCGTAGACCCCGGGAGCGGGCAGGGCTCCGTCGGCGTAGCGGACCCGCACGTGCCAACGTGCCAACCGGGCCAGGCACGCGGCCATCAGCTGATCCGCCGCCGTCTCGGAGTCGGGCCGGAACGTCGCCGGCGGACGGTGGACGAACCAGGCGATCTCGCCCGCGCCACGATGATCCGGGCCGACCTCGGCGTCGTCGCGGTAGCGCAGCAGATGCGCGGCGGCGACCACGGCCCCCCGCTGCTCGGCGACCAGGGTGGCTCGCTCCGCCACCCACGGATCGGTGATGAACTCGTCGGGGCGCCGGGTGAGTTGCGCCAGAACGGTATTGACGGACACGGACGCGCCGGGCACGACGGCAGCGACATGCGCGTTGACGAGCTCGGTCAACTGGTCGCGATCGTCACGATGAAAGGGGCGCACGATGAGAGCAGGCATGGAGGACCTCCGAACGGATTCGCCACGAGGAAGGAGGCCGCCATGCGATGCGGTATGGCGCTGACAGTACCTCACGCGGCCTGCCGCCCGCCCCGCCGCGGACGCCGGCGGCGAGACTTCCGGGCGACGGCGGGCCGACTCCGTCCGCCCGGGACGTGATCGACGCGATGCGCAGGTCATATGCGGGGGCGATGAACGCCCGGGAGCCGGCCGAGTCGGCGACACGTGCGAGGCGGGACCTGCCCGCCTTGGTCGACACGATCGAGCCCGCCCCGACCACTGTCCGAGACCGGACTGGACGAGCAGGTCTCGGCCCAGGTCTCGGCCGGCGCGGAGGGCGGAGACGGGGCACGCTGTCGAGCAGTCGGCCGCGCTGTCGGAGTCCCAGGGCAGGGTCGACGAGACGATCGCCGCGCTGTGAGCCCACGCCGCGGTCACCGGGCACGGCCGTCCCCACCGGGATGCCGCGAAGACCGCAGCACCCACGGTGTCGCGTTGCTGCTCAGCTCCCGGCCCGTCCGACCATCCCTACACCCAGCCGCGCCGCACCGCCTGCACCCCGGCCTGGAACCGGTTCTCCGCGCCCAACTCGTCGAGGAGCACCCGCATTCGCCGCCGCAGGCTCCGGGTGCTGGTGCCCAGCTGCCGGGCGATCGTCTCGTCCTTGAGTCCGGACAGCAGCAGGTTCAGGATCCGCCGGTCCTCCGCGTCGAGCGGGTCGCACTCCTGGGGGCCGGCGGCGGTGAGTGGGACGGCTTGTGTCCAGAGCCCTTCGAACAGGGCGACCAGGGCGTCGACGAGGGTGGTGCCCCGGATGACGACGCTGCGGGTGATGGGCGAATCGAGGTGCAGGGGCAGCAGGGCGATCCGGCGATCGGCGACGGACATCTTCAGCGGGATGCCGGCGAGGACCCGGGCCTCTTCGCCGGCCCGCGACAGGCCGCTCACGTCGTCGAGGTTGCCGGGTATCTCGAACGACTCGGGGGCGTAGATCGTGCGGTACCGGACTCCGCGGCCCAGGAGGGTGTGTTGGAGCGGGTTGCCGTGGGCGAGGACGTACGGCGGCCGGTCCAGGCTCATGATCTCCTCGGTGGCCTCCTGCTGGAGCCGGGCGAACCACCGGCCGAGTTCGTCGGCGCTGGTGAGCAATTCGACGCCCTCGCCGGGGCGGGCGGCCTCGCCGAGCGCGCGGTAGACGGCCTCGAGTTCGGCGGCCGTCTCGGTGACCCTGCCGAGGTCGGCGTGGGCGTTGCGGACCAGGGCGGCGAGGGCGGCGGTGGGGCTGACGGCCGCCCACCGGGTGGGGCGGCCCGAGAGCCGGCTGACCAGACCGTGGCCGCGCAGTCGGGCAAGGGCCGAATGCAGCCGCTCGACGCCCGAGCCGGTGCGCTCCGCCAAGTCGCGCACGGTGACCGGCGGTCCGGCCAGAACGGTGCGATAGACCCGCTCGTCGAAGGGCGCGACCCCGACGGCGCCGAACACGAGTTCGTCATCTTCCATGGCGAGCGAGCATGGCCGATTCCGGCGCCGGCCGCAATCGGACACCGGCCACACCTGGCCGACCGTCGGGAGCCGCGACTACAAAGATCACACCTCCGGCCCCCATGGGAGATGGAATGTTCAACGCACAGCATTCACGGTCGGGTTCAGCGAAGCTGTCCCGGCGCCGACTACTCCTGATCGCCGCGGTGGCCTTCGGCACCGTGTTCGGCGCGTTCGGCGCGGCGCCCGCCGAAGCGCAATCAGTGGCCCCCGACGACCCGCCGACGACCCTGGCCACCCGGGGCAACGAATGGCGGCAGGTCGGCCCGAACGGCAACGGCGGCAAACTGGCCTTCACCCCCGCCAGGCCCGAACGGGCTTACGTGCAGACCCCGATCGGCAACGTCGTCTTCCGATCCGACGACCGGGGCACCACGTGGCAGCAGAGCAACGAACTGCCCGTGAACGCCTTCGAAGCCGGCGGTGTCGCGGCCAGCCCGCTCCGACCCGACGTGGTGTTCACCGGCGGCCGGCAAAAGGACAACTGGCACGGGTACGTGCTGCGCAGCACCGACGCCGGCAAGACGTTCACCCAAGTGCTGGACACCCCGGGCAAGGTCGGTGGCGTCGTGTTCGACCCGACCGGCGCGCGGCTGTACGCCGCTGCCTCCGACGGTGTGCACGTCACCACCGATCACGGCAACACCTGGCGACTGCTACCCGGTTCCCCCGCCGACGCCCGGAACCCGAAGTTCACCGGCGGCGACCTGTACTTCACGTCCGGCGCCGATGTCTGGGTGCTCCGCCGGGGCGCGCGGACCCCGGTGAAGCTGCCTCGCCCCGGCTCGACCGGCGCGGGTGTCGATCAGCTCACCGGCACCGGCGGCACCCTGGTCGCCAGGGGTGACCTGCAGGTCGCGCAGGTTTCCACCGACCGGGGCGCGCACTGGCGGGCGCTGCGCGGACCGTGGGGCACCGACGTGGTGGTTCTGGCCGCGATCGTGGACGGCTCGGGTCGGCTGCACATCCAGGTCAACCAATCCACCGGCGAGATGCAGCAATGGGGCAGCCGCGACAACGGCCGCACCTGGCACGCCGAGGCGGGTCTGGCCCGCATCGACCTGTACGAGGCCACCGGCACCTTCCCCGGACGGCCCGGCACGGACGTGATCTCGGCCGGCGCGGGCATCTACACCACCGACGACCACCAGAGCTTCCGCCGGATCGGGGTGCCCGGCTCCGAAGTGTTGTCGCTGACCGTCGCCCAGGGCAGGTCGGGACCGGCGATCGTCGCGGGCACCATGACCGGCAGCTACCAGTCGTCCGCGCCACTGAAGAGCCGGCTGCCGCGCGGGTACCAGGAATGGGGTTTCTCCGGCACCGCGCCGCACACCTTCGGCAACCGGATCGACGGCCTGGCCACCGATCCGTCGAACCCTTCGACGGTGTACCGGGTACGCAACACCTGCACCTCCGATCAACCCTGCTTCTACCTGGAGAAGTCGACCGATGCGGGCCTGCGGTGGACCATCGTCCAGACCGCCGTGCCGGGCAAGGCACTCGGCATCACGGTCAGCCCCGCCGATCCGAAGAGGCTGTACATCGCCACCCACTCGCCGTCTGCCGTGTACACCAGCAACGACGGCGGCGAGTCCCTCGTCCAGAACGGGCACGACGACCTGAAGGGCTTCACCAGCGTCGCCGTCGACCGGGCCAATCCCGACAGTGCCTGGCTCGGCGGCCCGGACGGGCTGTTCCGCACCACCGACGGCGGCGTCACCCTGAACAAGGTCCTCGACGGCTGGGTGAGCGCGATCGCGCTGAACCCGCGCACCCCGGGCCACGCGGTCATCGCCGCCAAGGACGCGCTCTACGTGACCACCGACGACGGCAAGCACCTGACGAAGGTGGCCGCCGACCTGAGCGGCGCCCTGAGTTCGCTGGCGTTCACCCCGGACGGCTCGACGGTGTTCGCGGGCTCGCACTACCACCTCACCCCGGCTCTCGGGGTGCTGCGCAGCACCGACGGCGGCCGGACCTGGGGCTCGATCACCAGGAACCTGCCGGAGCCGTCGGTGTCGTCGCTGACCGTGTCGGCCGACGGCCGGTGGCTGTTCGCGGGGACGACCTACGGGAGCGTGCACCGACTGGCGGTGTGACCACATACCAGGCGCGCCGCCCCTGTCCGAACACCCGGACGGGGGCGGCGTCGTGGGCGGGCGGCCGTGGCCCGGCGCGGCCGCGCGCCACCGGGCGAGCCAGGTGAGGGCGGCGGCCACCAGTGGAGGTCGCGCAGGCCCGGGAGTTCGTCGAACGGCTCCCGCAGGGCCGGGCGGCCGCGGTCACCCGGGGCGGCTCGAACCGGTCCGGTGGGCAGCGCCCGCGGTTGGCATCGCCCGGGCGCTCATCCGCCGATCTGCGATCCACCTGTTCGACGACTTGTTCTCTGTGCTGGCCGCGCCCCCGCGGTGGCGCGCGGGCGCATCGCGGGACCACCGTCGACGGCAAGGACGGTACGACCCCGCGCCGATGGTCCGAGGCATGCGAAGAGCCGATGATTGTCGCCCGGATTCTCGCGCCTCGGGCGCAACCGCGCTCTTCGGGGCGGGGACCGGTGCTCGTCCGGTGGCGTCGGGCGTATCAGGCGCGGTCGTGGAGGGTGACCTGGTAGCCGTCGGGGTCGGCGAAGGTGAAGGTCCGACCGAAGGGGCCGTCGATCGGCGCGGAGACGATGGTGTGACCGTCGGCGACGAGAGCGTCGTGGATGGCCTGGACGTCGGTGGCGTGGAGCCAGATCGCGGCACCGATGCCGGGCTGGGCAACGGATGCGAGATCCGTGCCGGGAATGACGCCGCGGAGTGCGAACGCGATCGGCTTCGTCTCGAAGACGACGGCGTGCGGAGGTCCGGCCTGCGCGCGGACGAGGCCGAGGTACTGCTCGTAGAACGCCTGCGAAGCGTCGAGGTCGCGTGCCTGGAGCGAGATGAAGTCGGGGCCGGTGGCGGGCATGGTGCTGCTCCTTCTCTTCGTGTCAGGTTCCTGACACGAGTCAACGTATGTCAGAATCCTGACATGAGTCAAAACGGTGCCGGCGTCGACCTGGACAAATCACTGGGCTACCTGCTGAAAGAGGCTTCGAGCGCCCTGCGCGCAGCCATGGAGGAGGTGCTGCGACCACTCGGGATGAGCGTGACGCACTACTCCTGCCTCGAGCTGCTGGCTCAACGGCCGGGCTTGTCGAACTCCGAGCTCGCGCGGGGCGCATTCGTGACACGGCAATCGATGAACGTGCTGCTCCAGGCCCTGGAACGAGACGGCTACGTGACCCGGCCCGCGGCGGCACCCGTCGGGAAGGTTCTTCCCACGCGGCTCACGCCTCGCGGCCGACGGAGCCTGGAGAAGGCGACCGTGGCGGTCCGGTCCGTCGAGGTCGCAATGCTGGCCGGCATGACCGAGACCGAACAGTCGGACGCGTTCCGGATCCTGCAGAGCATGATTCGTTCCCTGCGCGAGGGCAACGACGGTGCATAGCCCGTTCCCGGACGCACGTCTTGCCGCGCCCGGGCAGGAGTGCAGCCGAGCGTGAGAACCCGTGGTGCTGCACCCTGCCGGTGATCGACGCCACCGGCGCGAACCGGGCCGACGTCGACCACGCCCGAGACCGCGACGAGGGCCCGTTCGCGGTCACCGTGTACGGCGAACGCGAGTGTGGGCCGACATCGAACACACCCACGCACGCTGGACCGCAGGGGGCCGCCCCGGACCCGAACGCTTCGGCCTGCGCGTCGAACCCGACGGCATCCAACACGTCTGGTTCGACCAGCCCTTGGGCCCCACCTGGCCCCTGGTCGGGCCGGGCCACCACGCGACGGCTTGAAGCCGCCCGGCGCCGCGCGATTCAAGGGTGGCCGGGGCGGCACACGGTCAGCGGCGGCCGGTGGCCAGGATGACGAGGAACTGACCGCCGCCCGCCTCGATGTCGGCGGTCACCGGCAGCCCCGGCACCAGTCGGGAGAACCGGTCCACCAACCAATCCGCCGCCTGCTGGGCGTCCTTCCTGGTCGGACAACGGCCCACCATCTCGCGGCCGCCCTTGCGCTCCAGCCTCCCGGCAACGGTGATCAGCGGCGCGGGTTCGACCACGTACAGGTGGTCCGGCCAGGCGATGACCACCTTGACCGCGCCCTTGCGGGTGTTGCACCCGCGGTGCGCGAGCCGCTCGGCGACCTTGGCCTTCCGGTCGGCGGTCCGGCTGTCGACACTGGGCCCCCGCGGGTCGTTCACCGACTCGTCGGGGTCGACCGGTTCGTCGCACACCCAGCACCGCCAGCCGTCCCGCTCGGCTACATCATCAAGGAGAGTCACCCGAGCAAACTAGCCTGCCCGGCCGCCATCCCGGTGCACCAGGCCCAGTGCCGGGACATCCGACGACTCACGTGCGAACTCGGCCGGCGGCTGTCCGGGCGGGCCTTCCCGGGCAACCGGACCTCTGCGGGCGAGCCGCATTCCCGTTGCCGGCTTGCTCACGAGAACCCGCGAACCTCCGCTGAACGTGGGACCTGCCGGCCGAGCCCCAAGCCGCGGGCACGGCCCGCCACCGTGTACGGAACCAGCTGTGCGCCAGGGCCTGGGGCCGGGGGCCCGGAGGAACTGTCCCCGACATCGGACTCCTGGTCAGCGAACTCGTCGGCAACGTCGTACGGCACGCCAAGGGGCCTGAATCGCTGGGCCGGGCGGCGGGACGACCGCCGTGCAGGTCCACACCACCGATGGGGATCTCAAACCCTTGGCTCGAGAGTCTCAGCCGGAAAAGCTCCCCGGGGAGCGTGCCGCTTCCGGGTGCGCGTAGTAGCCGGCGACGGTGCAGTGCAAAGGGCCCCACACGCCGGGCTTGCCGAGTTCGCGGAATTCGATGTCGACGTCGGCGACGGGTCGACCGCCCGGAACGCGGGCGGGCCGGGTCAGCGGCCTGGCCGGCGCCGCCGCCGAGGGGCGTTCCTGACAACCGGCTTACATACCGGCCACATAGGGCTGGAGGAGTCCGTGGCGTTCGATGTATCGCCTGGCGACAGACGGCGGGTGCCGGCGACCACACGGTCTCCGGCGGGCGTCGTCGCTCGACCTCACCGTGCGGGGAGCGCGATCGCCGCGACCTTGTCGACCTGCGCCTTCATGACCGCCTTGGGTATCGCCACCGCCGGTGGGCCGAACATGCCCACGGACATGCCTCTGACCAGTACCGGCCCTACCCGGACGACGGTGACGACGAACGAGTACGGCCCGTCCACGCCGAATTCCAGGGACAGACTGTCGTCACCGATGTCGTAGCCGGCACCGCCGGTCAGCGCGTATTCGACGGTGGAACTCTCCTCGGGGGCGGGGTTGTCGGTCGTCTCCGCGAAGTCGCCGCACGACGGCAGGGCCTTCCTCGCCGCCTCCAGGACCCTGGCCGCTTCGGTGAACTCCCGCGAGCTTGCGCCTTGGGCCGGGTGGCGAGGAGCGCCTCGACGACGTGGACATCGACGAGAGCCCAGTTGCGTCTGCCGCGCTCGGCCTGGGCACGGGCGAGGTTTCGGACGGGCCGGGGCTGCCTCAAGGCAATCGAGCGGGATATCGAAGTGGCTTGACGGCCATGGCAATTCCCTGGACCGCTGTGATGGAGTAGGTCAGGGTGCAGGGGTGAGTACCGATACGAATCCGGTCGAATACCCTGACCGGTGGATCCTGAACCTCCGGGGCCGGCGCGTTGCCAAGGTCGCCCTCGAGCCCCATCCGGCGGTGTCCCTCGACTCGGAATGGGAGGTCGTCCTGAAATGCCCCGCTCTCCTGTCGCACGGGTCGGCCCTGACGAATCCGGGTCTTCCCCTGACTCCGACCTCGCGGAGCATAGCCTCCCAACTGCTTGCGACATCGGTCCTGTCCGCGGTCGCATTCAAGTCCGGCGCGCTGAGGATGGTGTTCGACGCCGGTCTGCACCTGAAGTGCCCAGCCGGCTCGGCGGAGGCGGCGTGGGAGATCACCGGACCACAGGGCTGGTGCTTCACATCAATGCCCGGCGGCGGTCTCACAGTCTCGCCCGGCAGAGCAGAAGCGCGGTGAGAGCCCGCCGGGTCTGACAACAATCGTGCTCACGCCCAAGGTCCGAGAGACGGAAGTGGCCTGGCAACTGGAGACGTTCACAGGTACGCGGATGGGGAGTCAAGGGGTAACGCCGCCACCTGCCGGTCTGTCGGGGTCGGGTCGGGCGTGCCCGTTCGAGGGGCTGTGGCGATTCCGAACTGGTTGACCGCGGACGTGTCCAACGCGCGCTCGACGCCCTGCTGCCCGCGGGCCGGCCGAGGCGGCACGCCGTTCTGGCCGGACCGGGACGCCCAGCCCCCGACGCTGGAGTCGACATCCTCCTCGGGCCGTTCCATTCGCAGACCGGTCGGACATAGACCACCACCGACCGGGCCGCGTCGGCGTACCTGCTGCCGCTGTCGCTGGGGGTGTGGCTGTGGCCAGCCCGTCCCCGGCCGCGCCTGCCGGTTACCGCGTTGGGCGTCCTGCCCCCGGGATGTCCTCCGTGACGACCCGCCCCCACTACTCCCCAATGGCCCCCTTTCGAACCGAGCGCGAAACGTTCGAGCACACCCTGGTCCGGCTGCCGGCCGTTCGCAGCCCGTGGTTGCGCGAATTCCTCGCGAACCTCACGCACCACACATTCGTCGGCGTCTTCCAGCGTCGACAGGACCGACTCTCGGGGGGCGCACTCGCAGTGCGAACGTGGCCCGGCCGGCCCCATGCGCTCCGTTCGACGAACGCGAGGACCCCGGGGTCGCGGACGACTCGGCGAATCGGGTCGCCGCCTACGTCCGAGATACGGGGCCCTCCATCGGGGACCGGGGGCAATCGCGCCGAACCCTTTGTTGCGACAGTCCGTTTCTCACAGTCGTCGGGGCCCGACACCATCCCCGGAGAGCGCGTCGCCGGGGTTCAGCAGAGCGCATGCCTTCATCGAGAGGCATCCGCAGCCGATGCACCCGGTGAGTTCGGCCTCGAGGCGCTCGATGGTCTGCCGACGCTCCTCCAGCCGACGCCTCCAGCCACGCGAGGCGCGCTGCCACTCCCGGTGACTGGGCGGACGGTCGAGCGGCACATCGGCGAACGCCTCTCGGAGGTCGAGCAACGGGATGCCGATGCGTTTCGCCACCGAGATCAATGCGACTCGACGAAGCATGTGCCGCGGATAACGGCGTTGGTTGCGATCGTCACGTTCGGACGCGATCAGGCCGAACTCCTCGTAGAACCGCAGAGCGGAGACGGCCGCCCCGGTCCGGGCGCTCACCTCGCCGATGCTCAGCCAGTCGTCCGGGCCTGCTCGAACCTCACCGGAACGGTAACTCGTCATGCAAAGCCTCCTCTTGACCTCAACATTACTTGAGGCCATACGGTCGGCCGGGTCGGAACGGCGAACAGGAACGACCCCGGAGAGGACGGCAGTTCGATGACGTTTGTGATTGCTTCGCCCTGTGTGGACGTCAAGGACAAGGCATGCGTCGAGGCGTGCCCCGTCGACTGCATCTACGAGGGAGAGCGCATGCTCTACATCCACCCGGACGAGTGCATCGACTGCGGCGCCTGCGAGCCGGTGTGCCCCGTCGAAGCGATCTTCTTCGAAGACGACACCCCACAGGAATGGCACCACTTCAACGCCATGAACGCCGAGTTCTTCTCCGACCTCGGCGCCCCCGGCGGCAGCGCGAAGCTCGGTCCGATCGGACGAGACCATCCGATCGTGGCGCAACTGCCGTCCCAGGGTGCCGCCGTCTCATCCTTTGCGATCCCGCCCAAGTCCTGACGACCCGGAAGCCGTTCACGCCGCCCCGAAGACGGGCGGCAGGCGCGTACCCCGACTCCTGCGAAAGGAGCGACCGCCCTGGCCTCCGTGGGGTCGGAGGAGGTGCGGCAACTCCGCAAAGACGAGGCCGAGTTGACGCGGGCGGCCAACGAAATCCTGAAAGCCGCCTCGCTGTCTTTTGCCCAGGAGATCGACCGTCCCCGGACGAGGCCGAGCAGCGGATCGACCACCTGAGTGACAAAGGTCTCGGGGTCGATCCCGTATGCCGGGTGCCGGGGTTGTCGCCGTCGCCGTACCTCGCGCGCAGGATCGCGACAGCCGGTACACCATCTGTCACGACACATACCCGGGCGGTGGATCCGGTCATGGCACCCCGGTCGGAAGCCGCCACCGCACACCGTCCAACCACCGCCGACACCGTTCAGCCCAGGTTCACCGCCGGCCATCGCGACCACGTTGCCCGGCGGCGGCACGGAGCGGGTTCTCGAAGCGGACGACGAGCCGACGTGCCGCAGTCCTGGCCGAGTTCGAACCGTCGGTGCGAACGGCGTTGGCGGCGGACCGCCGCGCCCGGTGACCGGAGCGGGGCCGGGATTCGCCAGGGTCCGCACACCCGTGGATGTGTCGTCTGGGCGCTGCGTCGAACCGGTGATGCGGGGTGTCGAGCGACCGGGCGCGGGCGGCAGGGCGGGCCGGCACCGGTCGACGACGGGGCGCCCTCGATCGGCTTCGGGGCCGGTCGAGGGCGCGTGTCGGGCGGGCTCGGGGAGTTGGGGTCAGGAGGGGCTGATCGGTGGGCGACGCGCGTGGAGGGTTGCGCCGGGAAGCCGGCTTCCGTCCTGTGTGGTCGACGGGTCGTGGAAGCAGAAGAGGTCACGCCGGGGCAGTGTTCCGGTGCTCAGGAAGCTGTGTGCTCGGGTGAGCGCGCAGGACGGCGCCTCGGGGTCGTAGGCGCCGTGGTTTCCTCCGTCCACGGTGATCATGCGTGCCCGCTTGCCCAGGGCGGTGCGCATGCCCAGTGCACCCGAATAGGGCGTGGCCGGGTCCCGGGTGGTCTGGAGCAGGAGGATGTTGGTCGCTCCGCGGTCGGTGATCCGTACCGCCGGCTCGACCGGGTCGGGCCAGAACGCGCACGGCCAGATGTTGGTGCCCATGCCGCCCAGGATCGGGAACAGGGCCCGGTTGCGTGTGACTTCGCGCTGGTAGTGGGCGATGTCGCGCGGGGCGCGGCTGTCTCCGCAGGTCACCGCGAGCAGTACGGCTGTGTCGTTGTCCCGTGGGATGCCGGGCGTGGTCGGCCACTCTCCCCACAGGGGAGGCGGCCCGGTCCCGGCGAGGAATCGCCACCACGCGGCGACTTCCGGGAACTGGAGGGTGTGGTACGAGTACGCGTGATAGAGGGCTCGGAACAGGTTGCCGGTGACGGGACCCGCTCCGGGGTGTTGCACCGGGGAGCGATCGAGGCGCTCGACCATGTCGAGGTAGCCCCGGCGTACGGCGGCGGGGGTGGTGCCGAGGCCGAGGGTGTCGTGCCGTTCGGCCGCCCAGGCGGCGAAGTCCCCGAACCGGGTGTCGAACCCGCGGTCCCAGGACGCCCACCGATCGTGCCACGTGACGTTGGGGTCGACGTTGGCGTCGAGGACGATCCGGTCGGTGCGGTCGGGGAAGAGTTCGGCGTACACCGCTCCCAGATAGCTGCCGTAGGAGGCGCTGAGGTAGGAGAGTTTGCGTTCGCCGAGGGCGATTCGGATCCGGTCCATGTCTCGCGCGGTGTTGGCCGTGGTCACGTGCGGCATCAGGGCGCCGCCGTTGGCGAGGCAGTCGCGCGCCAGAGTACGGGCGAAGTCCACGTTGTCCGCGATCGATCCGTCCGGGGCCGGAAACGGGAAGAGACGCTCGTTGGTGATTTGGGTGGTGCGTCCACACGTGATCGGCGTGCTGTAGCCGAGACCGCGCGGATCGAAGCCGATCAGGTCGAAGCGGTCCAGGACCTCCTGCGGATAGAGGTTGACGAACGTGCTCGGCCGGTTCAGGCTCGCCGCGCCGGGCCCGCCCGCGTTGTGCAGCAGGATGCCGCGGCGCAGCCCCGGTTTGGCCGTGGCCAGCCGGGACACCGCGATCTCGATGGTCCGGCCGGCCGGGGCGCGGTAGTCCATCGGTACGCGCAGCGTCGTGCACCGTAGTCGCGGGTCGACGGGGACGCCGGCGGGGTCGGGCGGACAGGTCGTCCAGGTGAGCGTCGGTGGTCGTGAAGGCGTGGCCTCGGCCGGGATCGCGGCGGTCAGCGTGGCCGTGAGCGCGATCACCACCGCCCCGCGGACGGCATTGCCTAATCGTCTCGTCATAGGTCTAGACCATAGGGAAGGGGCGGGTGCCGCGTCACCCCCCGAACCGATGTTGATAGAAGGGCACTTGGCCCACCGGCGGGAACCGCGGATCCGACAACACAGCCAGACACAGCTTGTTCTCCGCCACCCACCCGGCCGCCAACGCGCTGGGTGCGAGGTCGACCGGGAGACTTTGTGCCGGCGAACAGGTTTGTGCCGACCGCCCGTTGGCCGGGTTGTGTCGTCGGGTTGCCGGTGGCTTGGGGCGCGATGCCCAAATCGTGCGTCCGGGAGACCGGCGGATGTGGCCACGCACGACCATCGACGATTTTGCGGTCCCGCGTATCGGACCCGCATGGGCAACCGTTGCTTTCCGCCGCTGACACCTGAGCTTCGTCGTCGATGCAGCTTCACCCACCGGCGCCCGGCGAAGTATTCGGTTGTCTGAACGCCCGTCACGAACGAGGCCGGGCGAGCGCAGAGTGGCTCGGTGCTCGCTTCGATGCCTCATGCGGCGATTGGCGGCATGATCGAGGCGCGGTCGGGAGTGGGCCCGCACATCGAGTGGCGCGAGACCCGTTGACAGGTACACAACCGGGGCCTAGCGTGCTCCATCACCAGTTAGGAAAGTTTCCTAACTATCGAGGTTCGGCGCCAACTTCCCCCCGGGTGACCGCCCGTTGCCGGAAGTCGCTTGCCGCGAGACCTTCGCAGCGGACCGCCCGGGCGGCACCACGAGCTGCTGAGCCGCCCTGCGCTCAGCCCTCTTCGCTGGAGGACACCGTGAGATGCATCAAATCCCGGCCGTCCAGGGCGTTCGGCGCCCTGGTAGCCGCGGCCACCACCGCCGCGCTCTGCGTGGCCCTGCCCGCTGCCCACTCCGCTTCCCTCCCTCGCGCCGCCACGTACGAGGCCGAGGCCGCCCATGTCGTCAAGGGCAAGGTGGAGTCCAACCACGCCGGCCACACCGGCGCCGGCTTCGTGAACTTCGACGTGGTGTCCGACGCGTACGTCGAGTTCACCGTCGAGGCGGAACAGCCGGGAGCCACGAAGCTCGACTTCCGCTACGCCAACGGCACCTCCGCCGACCGGCCGTTGGACATCACGGTCAACGGCACCCAGGCGGCCGGCGACCTCTCCTTCCCCGGCACCGGTGCCTGGACGACCTGGAAGGCGGTCTCCGTCACGACGGCACTGGCGGCGGGGACCAACAAGATCCGCGCCACCACCTCGGGTGTGGACGGCCCCAACCTCGACAGCCTGACCGTCACCCCACAGGGCCCGGCCGACACCGAGAAGCCGACGGCTCCGAGGAACCTGCGCAAGGACCGGGAGCCGACCGCCACCTCCGTGTCCCTCACCTGGGACGCGGCCAGTGACAACGTGAAGGTCACCGGCTACGACGTCTACCAGCACGGCCAGCTCATGAAGCAGGTCGACGGCTCCACGTCGGCCACCACGGTGACCGGCCTGACACCCGAGACCAGCTACGACTGGACCGTCTTCGCGCGCGACGCCGCCCCGAACGTCTCCGACGCCAGCAACGTGGTCACCATCGCCACGCTGCCCGCGCCGCCCGACACCGAGGCGCCGAGTGCCCCGCAGGGGCTTCGCGCCACCGGCAAGACCGCGACGAGCGTCGACCTGGCATGGACGCCGTCCACCGACAACGTGAAGGTCACGGGGTATGAGATCCACCGCGACGGCGTCGCCGCGGGTACCTCGGAAACCGCGACCACGACCGTCGCGGGCCTGAGGGCCGACACGACGTACAGGTTCAAGGTGCGGGCCTTCGACGCCAAGGGCAACCGGTCGGCGTTCGGCCCGGAGATCAGCGTCACCACCGCCGGTTCCCAGCCTGGCGGCACCCCCGATCCGGGCACCGTGAAGACCCTGGCCGGCGGTGTGGATGTCGCCTGGGGCGTGGCGTTCCTGCCGGACGGCTCCGGGATCTACACCGAGCGGAACACCTTCAACGTCTACCGGTTGACCAAGTCCGGCCAGAAGACACAGCTCGGCAAGGTGCCCAACTCCCAGACCACCGGCGGCGAGGGCGGCCTCATGGGCGTGGAGGTTTCCCCGAACTTCGCCACCGACCACTACGTGTACTTCCTGCACACCTCGTCCGACGGCAACCGCATCGCCCGGATGAAGTTGGAGAACAACGCGCTCAGCGGCTACCAGGTGCTGCTCGACGGCATGGCCAAGAGCCGCTACCACAACGGCGGGCGGCTTCGCTTCGGGCCTGACGGCAAGCTGTACGCGGGCATGGGCGATGCCCAGAACGACTCCCGGGCGCAGGACAAGAACTCCCTCAACGGCAAGATCCTGCGCATCAATCCGGACGGCTCGATCCCGTCTGACAACCCGTTCGGCAATGCCGTCTGGTCCATCGGGCACCGCAACCCGCAGGGCCTGGACTTCGACTCCAAGGGACGCCTCTGGCAGGCGGAGTTCGGCGACAACATCATGGACGAGGTCAACCTGATCCAGAAGGGCGGCAACTACGGTTGGCCCAACTGTCAGGGCACCGCAGGTAGTTGCTCCGGATACATCGCGCCGAAGAAGACCTGGCCGGTGGCGTCCGCCTCGCCGAGCGGCCTGACCGTCATCAACGACCACGTGTTCGTGGCCACGACTCGGGGTCAGCGAGTCTACCGGCTGCGCATCGACTCCAACTCCAACCTGGTCGAGCAGAAGTCGTTCTTCGAGGGGACGTACGACCGGCTGCGCACCGTGGAGGTCGATCCCGACGGGGACATCTGGCTCACCACGTCCACGGACAAGGACGGCACGGCGGGCAACGACCGGATCCTGCTGATCGACGTCGTCTACTCGGGCCGATTCGGCCCAGGGCCCGACGAGTTCAAGCCGACCGGCACCGCCTTCGCCGACAACGCCGCCATCCCCGACGAGTAGACCTGTACCGGGGACGGTTCGGCGGGCCGGGACACTTCACCATCACCGGCGTGGGGCGGGGGCGACACCGGCGCCAAGAGCCAACGGTTCGCTCTTTCCGGTCCGCGCCGGGTACGCCCGCAGTCGACCGGACAGGCCCGTCCGGCGAGTTGCGTCTCGCGGGTCGGCGGTTTCGGCGCCGGTGGTGGTGCGGGGGTTGAGGCGGCGGGTCTCGTCGATGAGGACCGGGCGACACCGGCCCGCCCGGTTGTGGGCATGGCGGACCGCCGGTGATGTGGGCCTGCGTCATGCGGGCGGGTGCCGACGGGGATGCCGAGGCAGCGGGCGCACTCGGAGGCCGATGCCTTCCCCGTTGCGCCGGGTGGCATGCGGACGCATGCGACGGTCCGACCGCCGGCTCGGTCAAGTAGGTCGGGCGGACACCGGTCGGCCCCGGCCGACTCCGGATCTTCGCGAGGGTATCGTCCGCGGTCGAGTTCGGGGCCAACGAGCCGCGGGCACGTGCGGTCGGGCTCGATCCGCGCAAATGCCATGGCGGTAGCCGGGGTTGACGGGGTCGGTCGGGTCAGGCGACGGTTACCAGGACACCGGCGTCGGTGATCCTCGCCAGTTCGTCCTTGGGGGCGTCGTGGTCGGTAACGAGGTGGGCGATCGCCGACAGTGGGCAGATCCTCGCCAGCGTCACCTTTCCGATCTTCGAGTTGTCCGCCACCACGACGGTGAGGCTGCTGCGGTCGGTGAAGGCCCGGTCGGTGACGGCTTCGACTTGGTCGTGGGTGGTGCAGCCGTGAGTGGCGCTGATGCCGTCCACGCCCAGGAAGGTCACGTCGGTGTAGTACTCCGCGAGGGGCTTCTCGGCGATGGAGCGTACGAGTTCGTAGCTTTCGTTGCGTGCGGTGCCGCCGATGACGACGAGCGTGACGTCCTGGTGCGGGAGCAGCTCCGCGGCGATGTTGACCGCGTTGGTGACGATGGTGACGGGTCCGCGGTCGGCGAGGAGGCGGGCGATCTCGGTGGTGGTGGAGCCGCCGTTCAGGCCGACCACGGCCTTCGCCGGCACCAGCGCGGCGGCGGCCTGGGCGATCGCCAGTTTCTCCGGTCGGCGGCGCTCGCTGCGGTACCGCATCGGTGTCTCGAGGCCGATGTTGCCCAGGGACGCCCCGCCGTGGGTGCGGCGCAGCAGCTTCGACGCGTCCAGGTGCCGGAGGTCGCGCCGCACCGTGGCTGCCGAGACCGCCAGGATTCCGGCCAACTCCTCGACGCTCACGCTCCCGTGCGCGGAAACGTGTTCAAAGATGCGCGCGTGACGCTCGTTTCTCAGCATGTACGCAGCATATCCGTGCGCATTCGCGCAATCACTCGGATCCCGGAATCGTGGCGGGAACGGTGCCCGCAATGCTGTCGGAGGCCGGATCCGGAAGAGTGAACGGCGCGCGTCGCGCGCCATCCGCCCGCCGTCGGCACGGCAACTCCCGTAAGTAGCACGGGCAGAGTTCAAGGCCGAGATCGTTGAACTACGGCCGAGGGCGGGGCGTCCGGGGGTCCCGAACGGGACGTCGGAGAGGCTGTGCATGAGCCGGTACAGGTGCGGGTTGCGGGAGGCGAACTCCCAGTAGGCGGCGGCGATCGGACCCAGTGCGCTCTGGTGCCGTCTGGAAGTTCGGGGCTTTGGGCTCGGCCCCGGGTGCGCGTGGCGCCTGCCTTCACGCCACTTCCCGCCGTACCGGACGGTTTACCACTACTGGCGCCTTTGGTCGCCGGAGCTGCCGGTCGGGCCCGGCCGCCCGCTCGGCTCGAAGAACCGGCGGCCTGCCACCCGCCGCGACGCCGGACGCGATCTCGCCGCCGGCGAGGCATACGCCCGCCCGGCACCGCCACGGGAGGGGAATCGAACCGCGGTGCGGTGGTCGGCTTTCGTCCCGAACTCGTCGTCGTGGGCACGGCGATGTTGGATGGCGGCATGGTGAAACGCGAGAAGGCGAAGAAGTGGACCGTCCCGGGCGTTCCGAAGGCGATCGTCCTGTTGGCGACGCCGGACGGTTGGCGCACCAGTGTCCTCACCCGGGAAGGCGGAATGATCTGCGGACGCCTGGACATGCCTCGCGACACCGACCCCCAGGACGCGCGGGCCGCGGCAGCGGTGAGGGTGGTGGAACTCGCGCGCGACTTCCACGGCGTCGACGTCGAGGTGACCTGGGATCCGCCCAAGGAGCCCGATTCATGGACTGCCCAGATCACACTGGCCACGGGCAACGAAACTCGGGCATCGGGTTGAAGGAAGAGCCGGAGCGTGACGGGACCGCGAGGTGGACGATGCCGGCGTTTCGACCGCCCGGGCGGTGACGGCCTGCAGTTGGCCGAGTTGGCGACCGGACACGGCATGGCCCGCCGCCTCCGGCGGGGGCGCCTTGCTCCACCTTCCGTCGGCGGGCCGTGACCGGTTCGGCGGCCGGAAGTGGAGCCCGTGGCCGAGTCGTTGGGCTCCACCATCTCGTGCCCTCACTGCCGCCCACAGGCGGGCACGTGGCCGAACGGGCCGCCAGCAAGCCGCTTCCCACCCGTTGCCCGGTTCCAGCCGTGCGTCGTACACAGCCCACCCCACGCGCGGCGCCGGGCCGGAAAGCGTGCGCCCGAGGTGCGGCGCCCCGGCGGCGTCACGTCGCCTCGCCGTCGGGCGGTTGTCTCGCGCGTGGGACGATCACTGACGTTTGCGAGTCACACGGGGGGTTCGAAGTGAGTACGAGTCGCGCGAATGAGGGCGGCACGGGCACCGGTTGCGTGCTGTTCGTCGCGTGGCCGCTGATGGCGGCCCGGTGGTTGTTCAGTCCACGCACCGAGCCCGACCGGGAGATAGCCGCCCTTCAGTATGTCCGCGCGATGATCGGGCTGATCGTGTCGCTGACGGTCTGGTTCCGTGAGGGGCGTTTCGAGCCCGACCTGGACGCCGCCCTGTTGAAGGTCGCGAACGGCCTGTTGTTCGCGGTTCCCATCTGGGTGGTCGTGACGGTGTTTCTCGTTGCCGCGTCGTCGGGCGACCGCATGGGGACCTGTAAACGCCTGGCCGCCGGCTCGGGCCTGCCGCTCGCGGTACTCGGCGTGATCGTCTGGTACTTCCTGTACGCCGGCGACACGATCGGTGGGCTCGGCGGGGGTGGGGGCACTTCGTGGTTCGTCGCCATCCCGCTCTTCGTCGGTGGGCTGCTTCTCCCACTCTGGGGCGTCCTGTTCGCCCTGGGGGCCGCGTTCTTCGCGTACAAGAACATGTTCAACGCCAATGACGGGCATCCGCTGCTGCCCGCCCTGCTCGCGCCGGGGTTCGCGATCGCCTCGACCGGATACGAATTGTCTGCTCCGACCGGCGGCGACCACAGCCCGTTGTCGATCGGCTTGTCCGTGACGGGGTGTCTGGCCGTCATCGGCTGCTCGATCTTCGAATACCGCTTCGTCGCCCGCACACATCGGGTCAACCTCAAGAGCGGTCCGCCCCCGCGTCAACCAGCCTCCGAGCCTGGTCGATTCACGTGGGGCGCCCACCCGGACGATGTTTCACCATGGACTCAGGCGCCGCCTCCGTCCTACCCGCTGCCGCATCCGGTCGACCCGGGGCCCTGGACGCAGGCGCCACCGCCGCCTCCGTTCTATCCGCTGTCTCGTCCAGTCGACCCGGGGCCCTGGACGCAGGCGCCACCGCCTCCGTCGTTTCCACCGCCCCGCCCTCCCCATCAGGAGAGGACCTGACACTTCGTCGGCCTTTTGCGGCCGATGACCCGGGCGACGTCCCGGCGACGTCCCGGCGATGTTCGGCTTCGGCGGTGACGGCGGAACCGGAAACCTCCGTGCGGCTTGTCGAGGTGCGGCTGTTGAATGCGGTATGGGCAACGCGTTGTGGAATCGGCTTTCGCGGGACGTGCAGACCGAAGTGGATCGTCTGATCGCCTCGGGGCGCAGGATCCAGGCGGTTATGTTGATGCGCGAGAGTGCCGGCTCCCCGACGCCGGGTCTCCACGCGTGCGTCGACCTGCTGCAGTGGCGGTTCGAGAAGTTGTAACGGCAGCCGGTCCGAGTCGGATTCCGGCGCCGACCCAGGCCTGAAGGACAGCGACCCGGCCGACCGGCACGTGACCGTCGATCCGGGACGCGGCAACGGAGCGCATCGCCCGCCACCCGCCGGGCCCGCCGGCCGAATCCCCCTCGCGACTGAGGCGAAGCCTGATGCGCAGGCCAATACTGAGTGGATGTCAGATTCGTTCCGCGGCGTTGCCGCACGCCTGCGCACCGGCCGTGGCGACGGCCGTCTTGTGGACGGGCTGGTCGCGGCGGCGGTGGCCGTCCCGGTGTTCGTTCCGTTCGCGACCGCGCCCGACGTGTCGCCGCTCGGCTTCGTGGTCAATCTCGGTACTGTCGTGCCGTTGCTCTGGCGCCGCCGTGCGCCGTTCGCGGTGGTGCTGGTCGTGGCGTTCTTCGCGACGGCCGTCTCGCTGCACGACCGACCCGGGCAGACGTTGCAATACGGCGCGCTGGTGGCCATCTACACCCTGGCCGACCGCGGGGAGCACCCCTGGCAGCGCTGGGGGTTCATCGGCACACTCACCGCCACCACCCCGTTCGGAGCGCTGCTGGTCAAGGACAACGACGCGGGCCAGTTCATGTTCACACTGCTCCTGCCCGTCACGGCGTTTCTCATGGGCATGCTCGCCCGCGCCGCCCGGGAGAGGTCGGACGCGCTGATGGAACGTTCCGTCCAGCTGGAACGCGAACGCGAGGCCGAGGCGGCGCGGGCGGCCGCCGAGGAACGCGCAAGCATCGCCCGCGACATGCACGACATACTCGCGCACGCGGTCAGCATCATGGTCGTCCAGGCGGAGGCCGGTCCCGTGGTGGTCCGCACGGACCCCGACCGGGCGGAGCGCTCCTTCGACGCGATCGCGGAGGCCGGACGCGACGCGATGGCGCAGCTGCGCCGCATGTTGGGCGTCCTCAAGGACGACCAGGACATCGGCGTCCGCGCGCCCCAGCCGACCGTCGACACGCTCACCCAGCTGATCGAGCACGTCGACCGCACCCACGTCCGGGTGCGACTCACCGTCGAGGGGGCCCGCCGCGACCTGCCCGCCGACACGGACCTTGCCGCGTACCGCATCGTCCAGGAAGCCCTCACCAACACGGTCAAGCACGCCGGCGCCTCGACAGCGGAGGTACGGCTGAGTTGGACCGGCGACGAACTGGAGATCACCGTGACCGACGACGGCAGGGGCGACGAAGCGAATCCCGCGGGTTGGCGGCGCGGCGGGGACGGCCTGATCGGTATCCGCGAACGCGCGCTCGCCTGTGGCGGAACGGCCGAGGCCGGTCCGCTGCCCGCAGGCGGGTTCCGCGTACGCGCGCATCTGCCCTACACCTCGGCCGCGGCGGTGGCCTCGTGATCAAGGTGGTGGTGGCAGACGATCAGGAACTGGTCCGCAGCGGCTTCGCGATGATCCTGGACGCGCAGCCCGACATCGAGGTGGTGGGCGAGGCGGGAGACGGCGCCGCCGCCATCGCCGCCGTCCGTGAACACGCTGCCGATGTGGTCCTTCTCGACATCCGCATGCCCGGTCTGGACGGCATAGAGGCCGCGAAGGTCGTGTGCGCCGAGACCTCGGCCCGCGCGATCATGCTGACCACGTTCGACCGGGACGACTACGTCTACGACGCGCTCTACGCCGGGGCGAGCGGCTTCCTGCTCAAGGACGTTCGGCGCGACGACCTCGTACACGCGGTCCGGGTGGTCGCGGCCGGGGAGTCGCTGCTGGCTCCCGCCGTCACCCGCCGCCTCATTTCCGACATCACCCGCAACCGCCCGCGTGCCGGTACGACCGCCTCCGAGCGCCTGACCGGCCGCGAACGCGAGACCCTGCGCCTGCTCGGCCGCGGCCTGTCGAACGCGGAGATCGCCGCCGCGATGGTGGTCAGCGAACACACGGTCAAGACGCACGTGAGCAACGTGCTGTCCAAGCTCGGCCTCCGCGACCGGACCCAGGCCGTCATCGCCGCGTACGAGGCCCGCCTGATCGAACCCTCCTGAGCGGCCATCGGTCGCGCGGGGGAGCAGGGTCTCCGTTCTCCCCCGCGCCGGCGATGCCCGGAGATCACCTTCGACGGCGATTACCCGGGCCGCTGTTCTCCAGAGGATTGGGACATCGAAACCCCACGTCCCGAATCCCAGGAGAACCGCCCATGACGAAGATCGCCTTCCGTCTCGCCCCCGCCCTCATGGGCGGGTACGGAGTCGTCCGCCTCATCGACGGCCGCGACGGCCAACACGGTCCCGGACCCGCCTGGACCATCGGCCACCTGTTCTTCCTCGGCGCGCTGCTCCTGTACGGGCCGGTGATCGCCGGACTGCGGCGCCGGATCCTCGACGCCGAAGGTGGCAGCCGGTCCCGCCGGATCACCGCCGACATCCTCACCGCCGTGGCCGGCGCCGGGCTGGCCACGTTCGTCCGCGTAGCCGTCCTCGACATTGTGGTCGGCCTGAAGGCGGCGGACACCGCCGAGAAGAGCGCCCTGTCCGACCGCTACGCCGACGTTCCCGCCGTACTCCCGCAGGCGTTCTACGAGATCGGCCCGCTGTTCTTCATGCTGGGCCTGGTCGCGATGCTCGTCCAGTACGCCCTCGTGGGCCCCCGGCGGGGTCTCTCCGCGGTGCTGAGCCCGGCGCTGGTCCTCCTCGGCTTCGTGGCGATCATGGCGAACATGAACCTCCTCCCGGTCGGCGCGGCCATGATCTGGTTCGCCCTCGTCCCGATCACCCGTGGAAAGGCCGCGCCCCGGGGCCGCACGCCCGCCTCGGCCGTGGTCTAGGACGCGGAGGCGCGTCCGCAACCGCCCGCCCGGGCGGCCGGTTCGCACGGTTGCGTTCGCCTCCGCCCGGCGCGGTCCGGCTGGTCCTGCCGGTCCCCTTGGGGTACCGATTGGTGTTACTCCAACACCGACTACCCGCCGGCCGGCCTGCTCATCGAGAAGTTGACCGCCCGCGCGACGTGCATGTCGAACGCGTGAGGGCCGTCGTTCCTCCCAAATCGGGGGGTGGATACCGCACCGCAGCCGGTTCGACGCCGTGTCCGGCCGATGGGCACGTCGAGCGCCCGATCGTTTCGGGATCGATGTCGCTGGTCGCTGGCGATGTCATGGCACCGTCGGTCGGGGTAGGTCTGTCCGTGCGTGTCTCCCGATGGGTTGCCGCTTCTACCGGTGGGGTTGTGGGGCCGCGGTCGTCTCGGTGGCAAGCAATTCCATGAGTGCTTCGGGGCCGCCGCGGCGCACGGCCGCGCGTTGTCGTTGGGCGCCGGTTCCTTCGGCGAGCAGTCGGTGCACCAGTGTGGTCACGCGCTCTGCGTCGCCGGAGTTTTCGAGGGCCGGCCGTACGTGGTCCATCAACCGGCCGACCAGGTCTCCGGCGAGGACGCGTTGGGGGATCCGCGGGTCGATGAGCGCGTCACCCAAGCCGTAGCGCGCGGCGTGCCATTGGGCCGCGGCCAGGAGTTCGGGGGCCGGTTCGGCAAGGGGGGCGCCTGCCGTGTTCCCGGTCAGGGCCGTCGTGATCAACGCACGGACGACCCCCGCGAGGAGCACCGCGTCGTCGACTCGCAGTTGCACGTCCATGGCGCGCACCTCGACGGTGGGGTACCGCTCGGAGAGGCGGGCCTGCCAGTAGATCCTGCCGCGATCTCGCAGCGCGCCGACGTCCCGGAGATCGTCCACGCGCCGGTCGTAGTCGCCGGCATCGGCGAATAGTGGTGGGATGCCGCTGACCGACCAGCGGCCGAAGACGACGGTACGCCAGCTGGCGAAGCCGGTGTCGTCGCCGTGCCACATGGGAGAGTTCGCGGACATCGCCACCAGAAGTGGCAGCCAGGGCCGCAGCCGGTTGATCACGGCGACGCCCGCGTCGCGATCGGGTATCCCCACGTGGACGTGCATGCCGTTGATCAACTGCTCGTCGACCAGTTGCGGGGCGTCCGTGTGCAGGGACCGGTAGCGCGGACGTGCCGTGACCGACGCCTGCCCCTCGGAGGCGAAGGCCGCCGAACCGCACGGCGCGAGCATGCACCCGGTCTGCTCGGCCGCGGCGGAGACCGCCCGCCGCAGCCGCAGCAGGTGATCGCCGACCTCGTCGAGGCTCTCGCATACCGGGGTCGCCACCTCCACCTGGACCTGGAGCATCTCCGGTTGTACTTCACCGTCCGCGAGCCCGGGCTGGAGGTCGGCCGCGGCACGAACCGACTCCGCGCAGGCGACCGGCTCCCCGTCCTCGCGGTTCAGCAGCAGAAACTCTTCTTCGACGCCGAGAGTGACCACCTGCGGCCGTCCCCCGCCCGCAGGTCGGGCCGATCCGGACACCGGAACCGGCGGGTGGTCTGCGGCCCGGTCGCGCGGGCGGGCGGAATCCGCCATCGTGACTCCTTCGCATGCAGGGGTCCCCCACCTACCCTGTGGCAGTCCACCCATGCGAGACCCGAGAGTCCCGAACGCCGGACCTCGGGCGGGGGAGCCGTGAGGAGCGTTGTCGACGGGAATCGTGGGCCGGTGACTACGAGTGACGACACGGATTCGAGGGCGTGGGGGCTTGTCCCGCACTCGGCCGGGGACGACCCACCGGCTCCGCGAGCGGCGGCACCCCGATCGGCTCCCAACGGACCGAGTTCATTCGAGCGGGACGCGTATCCGGTGTCGTGACGTGGCCGGGGGGCTCCGGACGCGTGGGCGCTCGCCCCGGCGGTCAGGAGAACTCGATTCGGTCGGCGGGTAGGACGGTGGCACCCATGTTGCGTTCCATCATGCTCACGGCCGCGTCCGCGAGGTCCGCGTGGATGTGCGCGACCGCGTCCGCGGCCACGGCCACCTCGAAGCGACGGATGTGGGCATCGAGCGCGGAGTACAGCACACACTGCTCGGTTACCTGGCCGCACAGCACGATCCGGTGCACGCCCTGCTGGTTCAGCAGGTATTCGAGGGGCGTCTGGTAGAAGATCGAGTGGCGGGCCTTGACGACGAACATCGAGGTGTCGTCCGGCCGGATCGGCTCGACGAGGTCGGCGTGCCGCCCCCGCAGTGCGGCATCGAGGATCTCGTCGTGGTGCGAGCGCCACCTGCCGAAGTTGTCGTTGACGTAGACCACGTCCGCCTCGTGTCCGCGAGCGCGGTCGATCAGCCGCCGCATCGCGGGTAGGGCCTCACGTACGGAGGGAACCAATGCCTCGGCGTCCTCGTGCTCGTAGGCGTTGATCATGTCGATGACGATCAGAGCGGTACTCGGCATCACGAGCCGCTCGACCGGGCGCGGTGATGAACCCGCTGGAGACGATTCGTTCGCGGTGTCGTCTGCACAGTCGACATCTGGATCCCTTCTTCCGGCGCGAGCGGACGGCTGCCGCAGCGGGACGAGTACCCGCCCCGGCGCCGGTACGCACCCGACGCGCGTTCCGAGCGGGTCCATGGCTCGGTGGCCCCCCATCAGCTCGGAGTAACACGGAGCGCCAAGGAGCATCCACGGACTGCCGGCGCCTGTACACCGAGTTCGGCATCACTCCTGGTTGGGACCGGGGGGAACGGTGCCGGCGACGCGGCCCGGCGCACAGGTCCGGACCAGCCCGAGGGGACCCGTGACGAACTCGGTCGGGTAGTCGCCACCGAATGCCCGCGCCAACGCGCCGACCGCCACGATGCCTCCCGCGAGCAGGCAGCACCCGACCACGAAGAGCCCGGAGAGCCCGAAGAGCCCGTACGCGAGCGTCGTGTGGCATGGGCGGTGCGATGACGGCCGCGCGCCTCCTGCCGGGAGCCGGAGATCGGGGGCATCCGCGCGTTCGGGTGAACGATTGCACCGGCCGGTTGCTTGACGGGGCGGGTCGTCGTTGGGGGTTCGTGCGTCGCATTCACGCGGCGCGCCGGCGAGTTTCGGGAGAGTAGTTGTGAACACGTTCAGGAAGGCCGCGATGGCGGCCGCCGGTACCGTCGCGCTGGTGTTGGCCGGTGCCGGGGCGGCCAGTGCCGGGGCGGACGCCGACGGCGCGGCCGTCGACTCGCCCGGCGTGCTGTCCGGGAACAACGTCCAGGTCCCGGTGCACGTTCCGGTGAACCTCTGCGGGAACACGGTCAACATCATCGCCGGCGGCAACTTCGCGTTCGGGAACACCTGCCTGAACGTCGACGGCGACGACGACCACGGTGACCTCCTCGCGGGTCACCAGGGCGCCGGCCCCGCGGGCACCCACCGCTGATCCACCCCCGGGACAGGCTCCCCGGACGTTCCTCCGCGTCCCTCACCACCGAGACCCCCGCGCCTGCATCCCGCGGGGGTTTCGGCACGCCCGGGGCGACGTCCGCCACGACGGGATCCGACGGGATCCGACGGGGTCCGACGGGGTCCGACGGGGTCCGACGGGATCCGACGGGGTCCGACGGGTCGGGCGGCGTTTCGATCCCGGGATCGGGAAGGCGATCGGCCGTGGGTCCTCACCGCGCGCCGCACGCCTCCCCGCCCGATGCGACCGGCCCCGTCCGGAGCGCCGGGAGTCCGGTGGCTTCGAGTTGCCGGTGTAACTGCCGATTCCCGGCCGGTTCGTCGGGAATCCGATGTCGGGAGGCAGCAGGGAACCCGCTCGTGATCCCGAACCGGGCGAAGTAGGAGGCCATCTCGGGCAAACTGGCCAAGACCGTTGACGTTCCAGCTCACCAGGGAGCCGCCATGTCCGAGACCTTCCGCTTCGATCCGGCGAAAACCGCACTCGTCCTGATCGAGTACCAGAACGACTTCACCAGCGAGGGCGGGGTGCTCAACAGCGCCGTTGCCGATGTCATGGCCAAGACCGGAATGCTCGCGAACACCGTGGCCCTGGTCGCAGCCGCTCGCGCCGCGGGCGTCGCGATCATGCACGCACCCATCACGTTCGCCCCCGGCTACGGCGAACTGTCTCGCCACCCGTACGGCATCCTCAAGGGAGTCGTGGAAGGCTCGGCCTTCGTCAAGAACACCTGGGGCGCCGCGATCGTGGACGACCTGGCGCCGGCCGAGGGCGACATCGTGATCGAAGGCAAGCGCGGCCTCGACACCTTCGCGAGCACGAACCTCGACTTCATCCTGCGGAACAAGGGGATCGAGACGATCATCCTCGGCGGTTTCCTCACCAACTGCTGTGTGGAGTCGACGATGCGCACCGGGTACGAGAACGGCTTCCGCGTCATCACTCTCGCGGACTGCGTTGCCGCCACTTCCCAGGAGGAGCACGAAAACGCGATCACCTACGACTTCCCCATGTTCTCGGTGCCCATGACGTCGGCCGAGGTCATCGCCTCCCTCTGACGGCGTGCTGCGGCAACGGCATGTTGAGGACGGCGCGAACGCGCGGTTCTACGGCGGGTCCGGCCTCGGATGTGGCGATCACGCTCGTCGTCTGGTTCGCCGCAGCCCCACGACCGGGCCGACCCGGGTTCGGCGGTAGCAACGTCGCCCGCCCCTCCACAATGCCCGCGCCGTAGTCGCGCAGATGAGTGGCATGGGTCTTGGCCCACTCGATGAAGGCGATGACCGAGAGGTCGCCGAAAGCGTCCGTTTGGTCGAAGACGTGTAGGCGGCGGCGTGGTTTCCCGCGAAGTCCGTTGCCCTGGGGGCCGTTCCATCGATGACGGTGAGTCCCTGCTCGGCGGAGGACGCGGCGATGCGAACTGCGGTCGTGCGTCTCTTGTGATTTTTAGGCCCCTAGGCTTCACTGCGGGCCATAGTTTCATATTGAAATCGTCTCGATATGGGCGCGAGTGCGGGCCGTCATGAGCGCCGTCGCCGGGTACGAAACGAACGGAGCAGCCCGCCTATGGGGTGCCGACCAGCGCTGCCACTTCACGATGTCGGCAGCGGCAGCGGCCACCGCGGCCGTCTCCCTGCGCGACCCACGGGGCGGCAGCGCGGAGCGGCCCCGGCGGAACCTCGCCGATGCGCGACGGAGCGACGCCGTACCGAAGGCCGGCGCGACCGCCCGGCCGCCGGCAGCGGAGCCCGCTCGCTGCGGCTCCCGGCGCGGTTCAGCGGGGAAGCCGGGGCGGTGCACACGCGTCGCTCCACCGCGACGGTCAGGGACCGCGGCCGGTCCAGGGCGGCGCCCCGCAGCCCGTCGGCGGCACAGTCCCGGCGCACCGCGGGCCGCACCGGCGTCCGGCCGCGCACGGAAACCGTCCCCGAGAGGACCACGGCACCACGCTCCAGCCCGCTCACGCGGGCAGGGGCTGCTCGTTCGCGGTGGGCACGGGCCGCCCGCAGCAGCCCGAGCCGAACCCGAGCCGACCCGAGCCGAACCCGGAATCGGTTCGCCGCCGGCAGAACGGCGCCCCCGCCCGGCGCACTGGCCGACCCGCCCGCCGCCTCGCCCGTCCCTGAGTACCTGTCCACACCCCCACGCGCAGGAGCACACGAGCATGTCCGAACGCCACCCGCACGTCGGGCTTCCCTTCACCGACGACGACGCCACCATCGCCGCCGCACTCGAGGACGTCAGCATCCCCGCCCTGATGCTGTCGCTCGTCCACCTGACCGGTGACCCGTCGTGGATCAGCGGGCCGATACGCCCACGCGGCCTCGTCCTGAACGAAGTGCAGGGCTTCCTCACCGAGGATGAGAAGGCCCGGGTCCGCGCCCGAGCCCTGGACGCCATACGTGCCTATCGCGACAACGGCTGCACCCTGCCCACGCAGCCCGGCCCCGAACTGCTCCACGCGATGATGAACTGGGTCGCCTGCGCGGAGATCCCGGCCGAGTACGTGCCCATGATGCTTGAGGACATGCAACTGGGGGAGCAGCCTGCCGAGTTCGTCCCCACCCCGGGGGTCGCCGCGGCCCGCGAAGCGTTCCCGGTGCTGGTCATCGGCTGCGGCCAGTCCGGCCTGCTCGCGGGCATCCGCCTCAAGGAGGCCGGCATCCCCTTCACGATCATCGAGAAGAACCCGGATGTCGGCGGTACGTGGTACGAGAACACCTACCCCGGCTGCCGCGTCGACGTCGGCAACCACTTCTATTGCTACAGCTTCGAACCCTCCGACCACTGGAGCGAGTTCTACGCCCGCGGGCCCGAACTCCAAAGCTACTTCCGCGATGTGATGGAACGTCACGGCATCGCCGACCACGTCCGCTGGAACACCGAGGTTTCCCAGGCCGTGTGGGACGAGCCCACAGGCACCTGGCGGGTCACCACCCGCGGCCCCGGCGCCCGGGAGAACACGGTCACCGCCCGGGCCGTGATCTCCGCAGTCGGCCTGCTCAACCGACCCCACATCCCCCACTTCGACGGCGCGGAGGACTTCGCCGGCCCCGTGTTCCACTCCTCCCACTGGGACCACGGCGTCGACCACCGCGGGAAGCGCGTCGCGATGATCGGAGCCGGCGCGTCCGGTTTCCAGATCGCACCCGCGATCGCCGAGGACGTCGCGCACCTGACCGTCTTCCAGCGCACCGCGCAGTGGATGTTCCCCAACCCGAACTACCACGGCAAGGTCGGTCCGGGCGTGCGGTGGGCCATGCGGCACCTGCCCTTCTACGGACGCTGGTACCGCTTCATGATCTTCTGGCCCGGCAGCGACGGCGCTCTCGAAGGTGCCCGTATCGACCCCGAATGGCCGCACCAGGAGCGCTCCATCAGCGAGCGCAACGACCGCACCCGCGAGATCTTCACCGATTGGATCCGAAGCCAGGTCGGCGACGACCCGGAGTTGTTCGCCAAGGTCCTCCCGGACTACCCGGCCACCGGCAAGCGCACCCTTCAGGACAACGGCAGTTGGCTGCGCACCCTCAAACGCGACGATGTCACCCTCGTCCGCGACCCCATCGCGCGCATCGACAAGGACGCCGTCGTGACCGCGGACGGCGTGCGCCACGAGGCCGACATCATCGTCTACGCCACCGGCTTCCAGGCCAACCGCTACCTCTACCCCATGCGCGTCGTCGGCCGGGACGGGGCGGTTCTCGCCGAACAGTGGGGCGAGACACCCACCGCGTACCTCGGCATCACCGTGCCGAACTTCCCCAACCTCTTCTGCATGTACGGCCCCGGCACCGCCCTCGCACACGGCGGCAGCCTGATCTTCCAATCCGAATGCCAGATGCAGTACATCTCCGCCTGTATCGAAGCCGTCATCGAGCGCGGCGCCCGCGCCCTCGAACCCACTCACACAGCCCTCGAGGACTACGTCGCCCGACACCGCGCCGCAGTCCGGCAATTGGTGTGGTCGCACCCGACCATCAAGCACTCCTACTTCAAGAACGCCGACGGCGAGGTCTACACCGCCAGCCCCTGGCGCCTGGTGGACTACTGGAACTGGACCAAGGGACCCGCCCCCGACGACTACCTCATCGACTGACGCACAACGGCAGGGCCGACTACGGTGCCTCGCGATCCGTGTGCCGGAACACCCGCGTCGCTCGACAGGCGGCGATACGCCGGGTGTTCGGCCTGCTCGTCGGAGGCGTGATGGTCGCGTGCCGTGCTGTGGGCGCCCGGGAGAGCGGCGAGTTCGCGAGGGTCGGGATGCGGTCGGCCGTGCGGCGGTTCCGTCGAGCCGGTGCAGCAGTACGCCGAACCAGGCCGACTGATCGACGAACACGTCGCCCGGGCTCGTCTGCCCGCCGCCGCGACGCTGGACGGCGGCGGGACGCTCGGCTTCGGCAGGATCAACGGGGGCGATCCCCGCGCGCCGCAAGGCGATCCGCAAGGGCAGGGGATGTCGCGCCACGCTCGAGGGCTCGGACAACCCATCGAACGCGGACCGTACTCCGTGCGTTCTCCCTACGTTGCCGTGCCCGCGTCAGCGCCCGGCTGTCGTTCCGCGTGACCGACGCGGGTCATCCGGCTGATCGGCGCCGACGAGGGCGGGACGGCCCGCGCGTCGAGGATATGGACTCGGTCAAGCATCGGCTAGGCTGTGTCCGGCGTGTCCATGTCGTGTGACACGTCGTCAACTACCGGGTATTCGTGGGGGATTCGCATGGCGGAGCGCTCGATCGACGCGCAGGACGATGCCCGGGACCGGGCGCAGGTCAACCCGCCCGGCGGGTTCGATCTCACGGTTCCCAGCGTGGCGCGAATGTACGACTACTATCTCGGCGGCAAGGACAACTACCGGGTCGACCGCGAGGCATCCGAGGAGTTGTCCAAAGCGGCGCCGGGCACGCGCGCGCTCGCGATCAACAATCGGCGCTTCCTCCAACGCGCGGTCCGGGTGCTGGCGAGCGATTACGGCGTACGGCAGTTCCTCGACCACGGATCGGGCCTGCCCACCCAGGACAACGTGCACCAGATAGCGCAGCGCGTCGACTCGGCGTCGCGCGTCGCCTATATCGACCACGACCCGATCGTGCTGGCGCACGGGCGCGCGATCCTTGCGGACAACGACCGAACGACCGTGATCACCGCGGACTTTCGGGACACCGATGCGATCATGGACAACGCCGAAGTGGCCAAGTTGATCGACGTCACCGAACCGACCGCGGCGCTGTTCGTCTCGGTACTGCACTGCCTGCCGGACAGCGATGAACCGGCGGCTCTGGTCGAACGTGTCATGGACCGGCTCGCCCCGGGCAGCTTCGTCGTCATCTCGCACCTGGTCTCGGCAGACTCGGAAGTACGCGAGCGTCTCAGCGAATTCATGCTCACCGCTACCCAGGGCAATTGGGGCCGCGTCCGCGAGGCGGCGGACGTCGAGAGCTACTTCACCGGCCTGGAACTGCTCGACCCCGGCCTCGTCGAGGTATCCACCTGGCGCCCGGACGGAACGCCCGGGCCGGCCCAGGAGACCGCGGAATGGATCGAGTTCGGCGGCGTCGCCCGCAAGCGCTGATCGCGCGGGTCGACATCGGTCGGTCGCCGGATGCCGGGGCCGGTGGGTCCCGCCGGGCCTCTCCGAGCCCCTCGACCCCCGGGGCGCCCGAGCCATGCGCTCGAGGACGAACACGTGCCGTGGTGCCCATGCAGGTCGGCCCGCCACCACCTTCCACCCTCGGAAGCCTTCGCGGCCGTGACGGCGGAATTCGGCACCGCATGCCGATGCGCAGGCCAATGCGGCGCATGCGAGATGCTCGGCGACGCCGTCACCGCGGGTACGGCGCCACCGGAAGCCCACCCTCCGCAACCATCCTTTCGGGTGATCGTTGGCTCGGGCCTGCTTGGAGGTGGATGCGGATGCGTAGAACCCTGACATCGACCCGTCTCGGACCGCCGACGCCGCGAGTGGGCGACAGGGCCGAAATGCGTTTCGTCGGCGCCTTCGGGATGTGAAAGGAAGTGGCATCATGGCCTTCAGGACGCGCAGCGCCGCAGTAGTCACCGCATTGCTGGTCGGAGCCGTCACGATCTCAGCCCCATCTGCGACGGCACGGACGGACGCGTCGGCGTGGCCGTGCAACTCGAACAAATTCTGCATCTATTACGGTACGAACGGCACCGGCGCGCACTACGAGCTTGAGGACGGCGCCTCCGACCTGAGTGTCTTGTCGGGCCGGTTGAACGACCACGTGTGGTCGGCCCGGAACAACACCAAGGACGACTGGTGCCTGTTTCGCGATGCCGGGTACAGGAACAAGATCCTCAACATCCTCGACGGCCAGAGCACGAACCTGCCGTCGCCGCAGAGGAACGAGGTGAGTTCCGTCCGGCGGTGCTGACCGCGTCCGCAAGCAATACGCGAAAGGGCGCCTCGACCGGGTCGACACAAGATTGTGCGACCACCCGGGCAGCGGTAACACCGTCTGCCCGCCGCGCCGATCGGCGGATCGGGGCGCCAAAGCACCCTGCGACAGGCCGTCAAAGGAACCCCGTGATCGACCTCGTTGCCCCACGAGCGCGACACGGTCATGTCCATCGCAACGAGGCGTCGGGGCCGTCCGTCGCGGGCGGCGCTCGACGATCGGACAACGGGCGCGTTGTCATCGATGTTGCCGAGAGCCCTGGTGATGTGACTTCATGGGAGTCTCGATGAGTGTCCGGGTCGAAGTCGTCGCACGGGTGGCTCTTGCGCGGCGTTTGCAGAGTCACGATGGAGGGGCATGTTCGAGCGCATGAGGGCGAGTTGGGCCGCGCGTAGAGACGCGAACGATGCCCGCCTGGCCGGTCTGACGCCGGACGCGACGGCGATGGCGGTACGAATCGCCCGAGAGATGGTGTACGGCAGGCGTATCCAGGCAAAGTACGACCGACGGGTTTGGAAGGCCAACCGCCGGAACCCGGAGGTACCTCGAACAGCCCGTCCAGGTATGGAATCCGTCAAAGAAGCGAAGCGCGAGCTTCGCCGGGCACGGCGAGACGATCGCCTGCTGCGACGGGCGCATCGACGAGGGCGCAACGCGACGACGAGGACCGGGGATTCGTCACCATCGGGCCTTGACGCCCAGTTCTTCGAGGCCAAAGTCGACCATCACGTCGCGCATTTCGGAGAGTTCGCCGCGAGAGCCGGCATGCAACACTTCGGCGAAATCACCAGATTCGAGGAGGCCAGGAATCCTCCGGACGCCTCCGCCGCGATCTCCTCGGTAACGCGCGACCCGTCTGCCCGAGTACGCACCGCGGACACCGTGCCGGCCCTCTCCGTCGTGGCCCTGGGCCTCAAGCCCGCCGCGTGGAAGGCACCGCGGACGCCACTGACGCCGTCACAGGTCAACCATCGCCGTTCCGGCGTGGAGATCACCCCCTTCGTCACCGAACAAGGATCCCGCAAGGGCGCCATCATCGAGCGAAAACTCTGGCTGTCGTAGTCGCACGGCGATCACCGGCCACGCGGGCAACGCGCCTGCATTCACGGAACGGCGGGTTCGGAGGCAGGCCGTGCGCCTGGTCGTTTCCGCCGCCGATGTGTTCGAGGCGGGTTCCGGCGTCGGCCGGCGCACGGCGCGCCTGGCGTTCGTCGCCCGGCGACCGCCCGGGGCCGCGCGGCCGCGTGCCTCGGCCCCGACAGCCGCGCCGGCAGCGCCGTGCGTGGATTCCTGCGGCGCTGGCTCCGGCGCAGGCGAGGTGCGGCGTCGGGTCCGCGTCGTGGGAAGACGGCCCGGGTGGCGAGGCCGGAGATGACATGCGCGGCGAAGGCGGTCTCGCCTGCGGCCTTGGCCATGCGCAGGGCCGGGACGAACTGCCGTTGCGCTGCACCGTGGACGCCGGATAGCAGAGTTGTCGCTGGGCTGCCCGGCGGAAACCGGACCCGGCCCTCCTCCTGATCCACGGCGACCACCTCGGCGGTGACCCGCTGCCCGACTTGCACAGCCGCAGAGGGACTCCGACGCCAGGACGTGTCCAACGACAAGTTGCTCGGCGAGCCATCCCCGGTCCTGACCCCCGCGGCTCACTCGTGCCGGTGGGAGTGGATGGCGGGCAGTCCCAGACGAATGACTGTCTGCCGTGCAGCTGCTTGTCGATCCAGTCGGGCGGGCTTCCCTGCCGCCGTGCGCGCGGCCTCGTGTCACCGCCGTCACCGTCGGCCATGGCCGGTGCAACCACCCGGGCAAGCCGGCGGCCCCACAAGCCGGCCTTCACCTTCGCCACCAGACGCTTCTGCCGGCGATGACCGCGTACGGCGTGGCGAGCTGCCCGCAGGGGCTGCTGAGCTTCTACGCCGACGACGTACGCACCGAACTCGGCGGCACCGCCGGGAAACTGCTGGTCGGGATCTCGTTCGGATACGCCGACGACTCCGCGCCGGTGAACCACATCGACACCGGACGTGCCGCACTGGGGGAGACCACGACATTCCAGGAATGACGGTGAAGGAGCGGGACGGCTTCGCGTCGTCCACCAGGCCCGCCGGATCGAACGGCGCGGGCGAAAGTCCTTCCTCGAACGGCTCCCACCGCCCTTCCGACTCGGCGCCGGGGACGACGAGTGCCGGTTCCACCGCCGGCGCCCCTGACCCACACCGCTGTTGGTGGCCGCCGTGTGGGCGGGTGTCGCCGGGCTTGTACAGCCGCTATCGGCAGTGACCTGCGTCCGCCGGCGGATGAACGTCGGCGACAAGGTGAGGGCGGCCAAGGATCTCGACGGGTGGGTGCAGGCGGCGGTGCCGAAAGCGGGATCAGACGGTCGTGTTCCTCCGCGCGGATCGGCACGTTGCACCGGTGCGCGTCCTCGACCGGGTCCTGCGCCCGGTCTCGGCGCCTGCCCGCGGGAACCGGGAAGTCTCCCGGCGTTGTTGGGCTGTTCGTCGTTGTTGCGTCCTTTCGAGGGTGCGGTCGGGCAATGTCTGCCAGGCTGGTGTCTCCTGTCGGGTGGGGGGCGTGAGTGGGGGTTGTCCGAGCGTTGGTGGTGGGGATCGGGCGCTTCGCGGCGGGGATCGGCGAGGTTCCGGTCGGCGCGGTGGCGTGGTCGGACCTGCCGTTCGTGGACGAGGTGGTGCCGCCGGTCACGGCGGCGCTGAACCGCCTGGGCTACACCACCGAAGTGCACAGGGACGTGGGCGCCGCCGCGTTGCGCACGGCGGTGGACGAGGCATTGGGCGCCGCCCGGGTCGTGTATGTCGCGTCGCACGGGGACGCGGATGCCGCCAACCCGTACCGGGTGGACGTGGTGCCGGCCGACGCGTGCGTGGGTCGAGGCACGAACGTCGCGCAATGGGTGGACGACGCGCAGCGATTGGGGTCTCCGACGCTCTTCCTGTTCGACCTGTGTCGGTCGGGGCGGGCGGCGTCGTTGCCGCACATGGTGCACGGATCGGACACGCCGGCGTACGCGTGGGTGATGACGGCTTCGGGTGCGGGGCAGGACGCGTACGACGGGCGGTTCAGCGTCGCGTTGGCCGAGGTGTTCGAGGAGGTGGCCCGCACGGGGTTGGACACTGATCCCGCCCGGTCGCACGTACCGTTCTCGAAGGTGGCCCGACGGGTGGCGCAGCGGGTGGAGCGTATGCCCGGGATGGTGCAGAGCGTGCAGAGCACGGCGATGGTGCTGGCCGAGGACGAGCCGAACCTGCCGTTCTTTCCCAACCCGGTCCACGACCCCGACGCGGCGCGCCTGGCCGGTGTCGAGCCCGCGCTGCGAGTGTTTCTCGATCCCTCGGACGTGCGGCACTTCACCGACAAGGCCGGGGTGCGGTTCACCGGCCGGCGCTCGCAGTTGCGGGTGCTCGCGCCGTGGTTGGACGACGTCGCGGTGGGTGGCCTGCGGGTGGTGACGGGCAATCCGGGAGTGGGCAAGTCTGCGCTGTTGGGGGCGTTGGCGTGTGCGTCGCATCCCGAACTGGTCGCGGTCGCGGGGCATGTGCGCGAGCGGCTGGACGCGCGGGACGCGTCGGGGTGCCCGTCGATCAACGACCTCCTGGCCGCCGTGCACGCCCGAGGGCGCACGTCGGCCGAGGTGTTCGCGTCGGCGGCCCGTCAACTCGGCATGGATCCCGGGCCGGACGTGCTCATGGACGCGACGGTGTTCATCGCTCTCCTGCCCGCGACGGGCGAGGTTCCGGTGGTGATCGTGGACGCCTTGGACGAGGCTTCGGAGCCGGTGGCGTTGTGCGCGAACCTGGTCCGACTGGTGGGCGTGGCCCGTGCCGACGGCACGCCCGCGGTACGCCTGTTGGTGGGGACGCGGCGCAGGCCGATGTTCACCCCGCTGCTCGACCGCGCCATCGATGTGGGCGGCCTGCTGGACCTGGACGACGCCCATCCCGACGAGGTTCGCGAGGACTTGGCGGACCACTTGGGAGCCCGCCTGGCCGACATCTCCGCGTTCGGCCCGCCCCGGATGCGCGCGATCCGTCATCATCTCGCCCGGGCGATTGCCGATCGCCTCGCCCCGAACCCGGATCGCCGTGCGGAGTGGGGCGCGTTCCTCGTGGCCGGGATCTTCACTCGTCACCTCACGCAGGTCCCCGCACCGGCCGACCCGGACACGGCCGGGCGGTTGGGGAGTTCGGCGCCCACCACACTGCCGGCGGTGCTCGACCTGGATCTCGCCTCGCGTCCGGACGGTCCGGGCGTCCGCGCCATCCTGTCCGCACTGGCCCTGGCCCGGGGTGCGGGGATGCCCTTGGAAGTGGCGCTACCCCTGGCCGGATTGTTCGCCGACGTCGATCCCGATCGCGCCCGAACGCTGGTCTCCGAGGCGTTGTTCTACCTGCGTGCGACCCCCGACCACGACGACACGCTGCTGTACCGCCTCTTTCACCAGGGACTCGTCGATCATCTCGTGCGACAGTCGACGACGGACCCCCTTGCTCCCACGCCCGATGACGTCCTGGAGCACTTTCTTGCGACGCACACCACCCACGACGGCCACGTGCGCAGCTGGGACACCGCCCCTCCGTACCTCCTGCGGCACGCTCCGGCGCACGCCGAAGCCGCGGGCCGCCTGGAGGAACTCCTCACCGACACGGAGTACTTGGTCCACGGTGACCCGATCGCCCTCGTGCGTGCCTTTCCTCGCGCCGGCGGCACCGATGCGCTGTCGGCGCGTGCCGTCTACCGCGCCTCGATCGGCGTGCACCGTCAGGCCGATCCCGGCACCCGCCGGCGGCTCCTGGCCACCGATGCCATTCGCTACCGAGCCGCCGCTCCCGCGAGCACGCTCGACGACCGGATCGAGACCGGCGTGTGGACGACCGTCGCCGCCACCGGTGGAATCCTGAACCCCGCGCTTCGCGACACCATGACCGGACACACCGATCTGGTGGTCGCGGTCGCGTGCAGTGTGGTCGGCGGGCGTCCCGTCGCCGTCACCGGCTCCAACGACCGCACCGTGCGGGTCTGGGACCTCACGACCGGCACACCGTTGGGCGAGCCCGTCATCGGACACACCGGTGCGGTGGTCGCGATCGCGTGTACGGTGCTGGGCGGGAGACCCGTGGCCGTCACCGGTTCCAAGGACGCCACCATGCGGGTCTGGGATCTCACGACCGGAGCACCTGTGGGTGAGCCCCTCCTCGCCGGACACACCGGTGGGGTGGTCGCGATCGCGTGCACCGTGGTCGCCGGGCGGCCCGTCGTCGTCACGGGTTCCAACGACACCACCGTGCGAGTCTGGGACCCGACCACCGGCACACCCCTCGGCGAACCCCTCACCGGACACATCAGCACGGTGGTCGCGATCGCGTGCACCGCGATCAACGCGCGGCCCGTCGCCGTCACCGGCTCCCACGACGCCACGGTGCGGGTCTGGGACCTCACCACCGGCACGGCGCTGGGCGAACCCCTCACCGGGCACACCGACTGGGTGAGAGCCGTCGCGTGCACCCTGGTCGACGGACGCCCCGTCGCCGTCACCGGCTCCGACGACCGCACCGTGCGGATCTGGGACCTGACCACCGGCACATCCCTGGGTGAGCCCCTCACCGGACACACCGGCGCGGTGCGCACGGTCGCCTGCACGGTGATCGATGGACGGCCCGTCGCCGTCACCGGCTCCGACGACGACACCGTGCGGATCTGGGATCTGACCACCCGGACACCCCTCGGTGAAGCCCTCACGGGGCACACCGGTGCGGTGATCGCGGTCGGTTGCACGAAGCTCGAAGGGCGGCCTGTCGCCGTCACCGGCTCCGACGACCGCACCGTGCGGATCTGGGACCTCACCACGCACACACCGCTCGGTGAACCTCTCACCGGACACACCGACTGGGTCGACGCGGCCGCGTGCACGGTGGTCGGCGGGCGTCCCGTCGGTGCCACCGGCTCCCGTGATGCCACCGTGCGACTCTGGGACCTGGGCACCGGCACACCGCTGGGTGAACCCTTCATCGGACACACCGACTGGGTGGTCGCGGTCGCGTGCGCGGTGGTCGGTGGGCGGCCCGTCGCGGTGACCGGCTCGTGGGATGCCATCGTGCGGGTCTGGGATCTGAACACCGGTACACAACTCGGTGTACCCCTGACGGGGCACACCGGCGGGGTGGTCGCGGTCGCGTGCGCGGTGGTCGGTGGGCGGCCCGTGGCCGTCACCGGCTCCGACGACGACACCGTGCGGATGTGGGACCTGACCGCGCACGCTCAACTCGGCGAACCGCTCATAGGACATGCCGACTGGGTGAGAGCCGTCGCGTGCACGACGATCGCCGGCCGGCCGGTCGCCGTCACCGGCTCCCACGACGCCACCGTGCGGGTATGGGACCTGACCACGCAGACTCAACTCGGCCAACCGCTCAAAGGACACACCGACTGGGTGAGAGCCGTGGCGTGCACGACGATCGACGGACGACCCGTCGCCGCCACCGGCTCCAACGACCGGACCGCGCGCGTCTGGGACCTGGCCGACGGACGGTGTCTCGACCGGATTCCCCTGCCCTCGGCGTGTGTGGCTCTCGACTGGGGCCCGGACGGTCGCCTGTTCGCGGGCTTCGGCCGGGACATCGCGGTATTGCACCGAAAGCCGCACCACCCGGGCGAGCGCCCGGTGCATGGAACAGGCACCGACTTCTTCCCCAGGGAGAGCTCGTGACAGCGGCGATCGTCGGCGTGCACGGCATCTGGAACCGCCGCCGCGGCGAGACTCCCGAACAAGCCGCCGAAACCCTTTCCCGGATCTGGGCCACACACCTCGCCACCGCCCTGCGACGCGCCGGAGGCGGCGCGTCGCCGCCGGACGTGTCCGTGGCGTACTACGCCGACCTGCTGGTCAAGTCCGGCCGCCAAGGCGCCGGCGACGACCTCGACCACCTCGACCCGTCCGAGACCGAATTCGCGCATCAGTGGTTGGACACGTTCGACCTGCCCCGGGGGGTCGCAGCGGGCGAGTCGACCGTCGAGGTGCGCCAGGCCGTCGAGACCCTCGCCCGCATGCGCCTTCTCGGCCCACCCGCCACCAGGTGGTTCGTCGCGGGGTTCTGCCGGGAGGTCCCCGCCTATCTGAAGAACCCCGACAGCCCGGCCCGCGCCGCCGCCCGGGCCAGGGTCACCGACGCCATCGAAGGAACCGGCGCCCGCGTCGTGATCGCCCACTCCCTCGGATCCGTCGTCGCCTACGAGGCCCTGTGGGCACGCCCCGACCTGAGGATCGACCTCCTGGTCACCCTCGGCTCGCCCCTGGCCCTGCCACACGCGGTCCTGCCCCGCCTTCGCCCGGCGCCCATCGACGGCCGCGGCGCCCGCCCGCCCGGAGTGGCCCGCTGGGCCAACCTCGCCGACCCCGGCGACATCGTCGCCGTTCCCAGGGGCGGGATCGGCCGTACCTTCGAGGGTGTCGACACCGACGAGCACACCGTCATCGGCGCCTTCGACTTTCACCTCGCCAAGAACTACCTCGCGCACCAACGCCTCGGCGAAATCCTGAACCCCACGCTCTGACACCTCCGAACCGGCACATCACGAGGCTCGGTCGAGCGCACCGGTACCAGAGCTTCCCGAGCTTCCCGATCTTCCCGGACAAGGCGACCGCGAGTTCCATTCGGAAGGTCGCGGACTCCTCCTGCGGGAAGCAGGTCCGTGGCAACGGCAGTTCGGCTGCCGCGCTCCGCGCGTTCATGGGCGACCGCCAAGCAGCACCGGATCGTGCCGAGCGACGGTCCACGCTGAGGCATCCGCGGTCGGCTCACGTCGCCCGCAGCCGCAGGACGGGTACCCCCTTCGGACGTGCGGGCCGAATCGGGCCGTCACCGTGGTTCACCACGAGCAGTCCCGGTTTTCCCCAGCGATCCACGATCGGCTGGCCGGGCCGCAGAAAACGTACCCGCACCGGTGCTCTCGCCTGGTCGTGCACGGCCTGGAGGGTGGCCGGGTCCGGTGCCCGGGCAATCGACCCGCCCGTTGCGGGAGTGTCCTCGGGGACGGGCACCCGGGTGCTGTCCGTGGCCTCGTTCGCGTCGGGCAGCGGCGTGCCGGTGAACCACACGGTGGGCCCCGCCCGCCCCAGGCTCACGAGCAGTGCGAGGTCTCGTCCCTGCGCGCCAGACGCCTCGGCCTCGAAGTCGCGTCCCCGGGTGATCGCCCGAAACGCCCCTTCCTCCAGCGTGGTTGCCCGATCGCGATCCAACACCTGCAACGCGGGGGCCAACTCGAACGCGGCCGCCGCTCCCACCGGCATCGGCCACCGGGGGAAACAGGGGAGCGGCCACACATACGGCAGATCGGCGGGCACATCCGGCCCGTATTGCCGCCGGTATCGTGCCTCGTCCTTGGCCACCAGCTTCGATCTATGGCTGAGGTGCAGGGCTTCATCGCCCAGCCACGGCGGCAGCATGCCCTCCCGGTACAGGCGGGGCCGGTGCGGGACGCGACCCGCGGTGAAGTCGAGCAGTTGCGCGGCGACCGTGTCGCGGAATCCACGACGGGTCCACTCGGCGCACATGGCGAGGCCGTAGCAGACCAGTGCCGGGACGAATCCCCGCCACATCGCGACGGCGGGGTGATGTTTCCAACCGTAGGTCGGCCAAACCAGCGCCCGCAGGATCTGGAAGGTCTCCACGCGCTGCTTGCCGAGTCTGCGATCGTCGAGTGACCTCGCGGTCGCCTCGAACCCGGGGTCGGGCAAAAAGGTCTGCACATCCGCTCCTTCGCAAGGATCGGATTCGAGTACCCGATCCGACACCGCGGAACCGGTTGTCGACCGGCGCCGTGCGCGTGCGGAACGACAGCGGTGTGGGCAAGGGCGCCCGTCACCCGATCTGCGCCGAGAGCGCGCGCGTCCCGTGCCACACCGCACTCGTAGACGAGATCTGCGGCGATGCGGAGTGCATCCCGCGGCCGGATCCTGGGCTGGTATGGGGGCTCCCGACTCGGATCGGAGGCGCTTCCCGCCGATCCCTCGGGATCGTGGTCAGGCGGTCGAGGTCGCGTATCGGCCTGTTCCGTCGGGGAGTTCGTATCGCGGCCGTTCGCTGTTCGGGTGCTCGGTACGCATTGTCGTCGGCATGGGAATCCCGCGTCGGGGCAGGCGTCGGTCAGGCAGGCACGACATTCGATCAGTACGGGAAGGGCGTCGACATGACGGGCTATGGCGGTTCCTACGAACGCACCGGCCGGGCGGCATCGGGGGCTCGCACCGGCACCAACGGTCTCGCGGTGGCGGGTCTGGTGTGTGGGGTCGTGGGCGTGTTCCTGTTCAACATCATCCTTGGCCCGCTCGCCGTGATCTTCGGTGCGGTCGGGCTGCGGCGCAGCCGTGCGGGCGCGGGTGGGCGGGGCATGTCGATCGCCGCGATCGTGCTCGGTGTTGTGGACGTCCTACTGTTCGTGGTCCTCCTGATAGCGGCAGCGAACAACGGCGGCAGTTTCTACTTCAACTACGGCTGAGCGCCCTACGGTCCGCGCGTAATCGACGGCGGAGCCACACCCATTGCAAATCTTGGGTGCGGCCCCGCCGTCGATTCACGCGCTTGAACCACCACTCGATCGATCCCGCGCCTGCGGGCGTTCCCAGTCCTGAGCCGGTGCGGCCGTCCACGCGCCGGACGTAGTCGCCGGCATGCGGTGGCAGCTGATCCCGCCGCGGCGCCGGTCCGTCGTTCGCCGGCCGTTCTCCTGTGTCCGGACAGGGGTGGGGAGTCGGGGGCGGGTTCGTGCGCAGGTCAGGAGAAGTCCGCGCGATGGTCGGTGGCCCATTGGGCATAGGTGCGTGCGGGGTGTCCGACGAGTCGTTGGACCGTGTCGTTCACCGGCGCGGCTGTGTCGACGGTGGCGGCCATCAAGTCGAACAGGGCGTCGACGAATGGGGCGTCCAGGAAGCGGCTCATCTGTTCGCGGACGGGGCCGTCGTCGAGTTCCTCGAGGGCCAAGGGGCGCCCCAGTGCCTCGCCGAGGACGCGCACCTGCTCGGTCTGGGTGAGGGAGGCGGGGCCGGTGAGGTCGTAGGTGCGTTGGGCGTGGCCGTCGCCGGTGAGGACGGCCGAGGCCGCCTCGGCGACGTCGCGCTCGTGGACCACGGAGGCGGCGGCACCGGCATACGGGGCGCGGACGATGTCGGATTCCTTGAGCTGCGGGGCGAAGCTCAGCGTGTTGATGGCGGGGAACAGCAGGCGCAGGAAGGTCCAGTCGAGACCGCGGGCGACGACGGCCCTTTCGACTCCGGCGTGGTAGGCCGCGATCACGTCGGACTGCACGGAGTCCGCGTCGCCGACCACCGCTCCCGAGGAGAGGAACACGACGTGCCGGACCCCGGCGACGGCGGCCTCGGTGAGCAGGGTGCTCGGGTCCATTCCGTAGGGAAGGACGAGGAAGACCTTCTCGACGCCGTCGAGGGCCGGGCGCAGTGATGCGGCGTCGGTGAGGTCGCCTCTCACCACGTCGACCCCGGCAGGCAGGCCGGCGTTCTCCGGCGTGCGGGACAACGCCCGGACCTTCGTGCCTGCGGCGGCAAGGGTCTCGACGGTCTCACGCCCGAAATGCGCGGTTGCTCCGACGATCAGAATCACGACGGCTCCATAAGGGTTGGGCTGCTTGAACGGCACGACTGTAGCCACGCATGCGGAAGGTTCCGTTCCTATATGGAGCCCGGCCCGGAGCGGCATCAGCGCGTGACGCGTCCATCGATCGGGGTGCTTCGCGCACCGCGGCCGAGCTGCGCGAGGACTTGGGCAGCGCGCAAAGGGGCCTCGAAGCCGCCTGGGCGGGGTGTACGGCCGACGACTGGGGCCGGCCGGTTCGCTTTCGTCATGCCACCGTGCTGGACACGGTGAGGGCGCGTTGGCGGGAAGCCGAGTTCCGCGCGGTCGATCTGGGCCTTGGCTGCTCTCCTCGCCATTGGTTTGCCGAATTCGCGCTCCACGCCCTCTCCTTCCTTGAGCCGAGGACACCGAACGGAGTCCGACTCGTCCTGCACACGGACGATGCCGCGTTCACCCCTACTTCGGGGGCGGGGGAGCCGGTGGAGGTCCGCGGGGCGCCGGCCGATGTGGCGGCATGGATGACGGGCCGGGCGCCGGCCGGGGACTGCGGGTGTCGACGGGAACACCGCCGGAACCGGGACCCTGACCACCCGACCCGGCGGACTGACCGTTTGGCGTGGAGGTTGTCCGCCGCACCCCCGACGACCGTGGCCGCGGCTTCACGGTCGTCGCCTGGCGCCGGATCGTTGAGCGCTCCCTCGGCCGGCTCGTGCACCATCGTCGGCTCGCCCGCCACTACGAGACCTGTCCACGCCGTTCCGAAGCCACGATCCGGCTTGCGATGATCGACCTCATCCTGGCCGGCGCGCGCTCGGCTACCTCGTCGCCGGGTCGGGGGCGCGTCGGTCGACGGCGGTGCGCATGCGGTGCAGGATCTCTTCGAGGACTCCTCGGGAGGTGGCGAAATTGAGGCGGGTGAAGCCGTCTCCGCCGGGTCCGAAGTCGGAGCCGGGGCTGAGCCGGACCCCGGCGTGGTCGAGAAAGAACGCGGTCGGATCGGTGTCGAGTCCAAGCGCGCGGCAGTCCAGCCAGGCCAGGTAGGTCGCCTCGGGAAGGTGGTGGCGAATCCCGGTGGGCAACGACTCGGCGACCATGCGGCGGTTGCGGGTGAGGGTCGCCCGGGCCTCGGCCAGCCAGGCGTCGCCCTCCTGCCACGCCGCCAGGGTGGCCAACACACTGAGCGAACTCACCTCACCGAACAGCAGGGGCGGCTGACTCTCCAGGGCCCGCCGGACGCGCTCGTCCCCGACGTGCGCGACCGAGCAGCGTAGACCCGCCAGATTGAACGCCTTGCCGGCCGAGGTCAGGGTGACCGTGCGAGCGGCGGTGTCCGGGCTCAGGGAGGCGATCGGGATGTGCCGGTTCGGCTCGTAGGTGAGGTCGGCATGGATCTCGTCCGAGATGACCAGGAGGTCGTGGCGGGCGGCGATCTCCGCCAACGCGGAGAGCTCCCGATGGCTCATCACCCGCCCGGTGGGGTTGTGCGGGTTGACCAGCAGGAGTACCCGGCAGCCGTGACGGGCCACGTCCTCGGCCAATCGCTGCGTGTCGAAGGACCAGCCGTCGCCGTCGTCGACCATCGGGATCGGGAGAAGCCGACGATTCATGTCGGTCAGGGTCTGCAGGAACGGCGGATAGGCCGGCACGTGCATCGCGACGGTGTCCCCGGGACGGGTCGCGACATGGAGAACGACCTGGAGCGCCTGAATCAGGTCCGTGAACAGACGCACGTGTCCGGGGTCGAGCACGAAGTCGTGGCGGCTTTTCATCCGTTCGGCGAAGGCCTGGTTGAGCGGGTTCGCTTCGGGGTGGTCGTCCCACGCCGGGTAGCCGAGGTCGGCGTCGAGATTGCGCAGGAGCGCGTCACGCACCGGGGCCGCGACGGGGAAGTCCTGATCCGCGATCCACGCCGGCAGAACACCGGGCGCGACCGCGCCCCACTTGACGCCTGGCCGCTGCCGCAGGGACTCGAGGGTGACAGCGTCGAACACAGGGGGCTCCGATCCATTGAAGGCCGGCCGCAGAGCAGGGCGCCGGCGCCTCGCCCGCCCGTCCATCGGGGGGCGGTCGCAGGGATGCTGCGGTGGCGGCGGGAAAGCCGCTCTCGGGCGCGGAATGCGCCTGGGTTCGATGATCGTAGGACGGACAGCGGTCCATGCGATTGACGATTTTGGCGGCTTGGTGCAACTTTATTGCGTGCCCCCGACCCCCTTTCTCGACGAGATCGATCACTTGCTGCTCGACCTCGTGCAGACCGACGCGGCCCAGCCCCTGCACGAACTGGGTGACAAAGTGGGACTGTCGCCGAGCGCCGTACAGCGCAGGATGAGCCGACTGCGCCGCACGGGCGTGATCCGGGCCGAAGTCGCCGTCGTCGATCCACAAGCGGTGGGACTGGGCCTAACGACGGTGGCGCTCGTGGAACTGGTGGAGAACGACGACGCGCAGCACACGGCCTTCTGCGCACGGCTGCGCGCGGAGCCGACGGCACAGCAGTGCTACTCCGTCCTCGGCCAATGGGACTACGTCGTCGTGCTGGTGACGCCCGACCTCACGGCATACCGCGAGGTGTCCCGGAAGCTCTTCATCGAGGACAAGACGGTGCGCAGGTACGAAAGCCTCCTGACGCACGAACAGGTCAAGTCGGGATTCAAGCTTCCGCTCCCCGGCACCGGGGGGCCGGGGAGCGCGGGTCATCCGTGACGTCGTCTCGCGCTCTGCCGGCGCTGCGGGCGCTGCGCGAGGGCCGATGCGGACGGGACCGCCGGACCGTACGGGGCGCGGCGTCTGCCGCAACGGCCGGTCTGCGGGCGGCAATGCCGCCGGCGCGCCGCCGGCCGGGGACCGGACGACCGCGCACACGGGCCGATCGGCTGCGGCGACACATTCGACGGTAAGGCGTCGGGTGACAGTCGATTGTCCGTCGAGATACGTGGAGTCCACAGGCCGGCCGCAGACCGCCCCCCGTTGGTTGACTACGTGCTGCGGTCGGACACCGGAGCGCGTCTCCTCCAGGGGGCACTCATGCCGACGGCCGTCATCCTCCGCGACGGCAGGGTGGTGGCCGGGGCCCTGGTGGCCCGGCGGGGACCGAACGCCCCTGAACGGTACGGTTCGGCGATGAACGCCGTCGAGTGGAATTTCACCGATCGTACGGAGATCTCCGGCGGGGTACAGGTCGATGACTACCTCTGTGGCTCGCCGACTTGGCAGAAAATCGGGCAGAGCCCACAGCAGAACCAAGTCGCCATTGCCCTGGGGCCGGCCTTCCCGACCGTCGACGGGCGCGTTACGGAACCGCTGGCACCGGGGCCGCCGGAGCAGATTCATTTGGTGACGGTAGCCGCCTTGGAGTAGATCGGTCGGGACCCCGGAAAAGCTGAGGTCCCGGCCGGCCGACTCAACGACTCGGACTGACCGTGATCGCCGCCGGACCGGGCGCGCAGGGCCGGTTGTTGGGTTCGTCGTGGGTCGTGGGTCGTGGTCGTGGTCGCCGGTGTCGTCGAGGGCCGTGCTCCTCGACCCTGCTTCAATGATGGAAGCTCCAGCGTCATTCTCGATCAAGGAAACAATCCATTGCACCGGACACTCAAGCTGCTGCGGTCACCATGGTGATCACCGAAGACGACGTGAGTACCGCGACGCTCGTTGCCGGGATGGCGTGCCCATCCTGGCGTCGTGACCTCTACCTGACGTTGGAAACCCCGAACAACACCGCGCCACTGAGGAACGCGATCGAGCGAGCGGCGGCGACTGCGGCCGTGTCCGCCGCGGAACTTCGCCGGATCGTCGAGACGGTGGTCGCCGAAGGGCACGAAGACCTCGGCGCCGGATTCCTCGACAACCCGAGCATGTCCGAGGCGTACCTTCTCCAACTGTGCGACCGTGGCGTGCTCATCGGTGCGTTGGGGCATCGCACCGGGCCTCGAAGCCTGCTGTTGCGCATGTGTGAGGTCCACCGGTACCCGGAGTCGATCCTGACCGTGGGGCTGGAGTTCTATCGCGATCCCGCCGTCCGGCCCGACGAGTTCGCCGCCTTCGTCCGCCGGTACCACGATGTCCCGGGTGGTTGGCTGCTGCGGGCGCTTGCCGAGATCGATCCCGACTCGACGCGCAAACAGACCGCGTACGAAGACATACTCGGCGCCGCGTCGACGGACCTCGCGTGGAACGCGGCCGCGTTCCACGCCCGGCACCTGGCGAACGCGGAGGCAAGCGACGCCGTCCGACTCGCGGACTTCCTCGACCGGCACCCCCACGCGCACGTCCTCGCCCTGGTGCTCGAGTCGCCCGTCCCGGACCCGGCACGCAACGAACTGCTCGAAGATCGCGCCTGCGCCTCGACCGACCCGCACGTCGCCGACGCGCTCCGCCGCCGCGAACACCGCAGGCTCGCGTCCAGTTCGTCCCTCGACGCAGAGGAAGCCGCCATACTCGCCGCCGGCGATGCCCCGGACGTCCTCGTCCTGCTGGCCGCCAATCCGCGAACCCCGCGCCCGATCCTGCGCGAGTTGAGCCGCCGACGCGCATCGCGAGGCGCCCGAGCCATCCGCAACGCCGCCACGGATACCCTCCGCCGCACAGCCCGAGGCGAAGAACCTCCCGCACCCTGACACGTCCGAACGCGCGGCACGCGGCGCCGGCCGGGTTTCGTCCTGCGGATCATGTGCGGAGCCGGATGATCAATGCCGCGCCTACCGCGGCGCTGCTCAACGCCGCGTCGTCGGGGAGGGGGCGTAACGAAGGATGAATATTTCCAGGCTTCTGCCGTCGAGGGTCGGATGTCGTGGAACTCTGGTCCAGACCAATCTGGTTCAGACCATTGACCGGTGGTTCGGACCTTTCCTAGGCTCAGGCAGCCGCGACGGGTATGTCGAAGCTCACGACGCGCCCGCGTGGCGGCGCAGCGTCCCCGCACGTTCGGACCGAGTTCGAGGAGTTCCCTTGAGCACAGGCACCGCACGACCCGTCGCACACTCGCGAGACCCCGACCGGCCGGGCACCAGGCGCGGTCGTATGCTCATCGCTCTGCTCACGACCCTGCTGTTGCCCCTGGGGGCCATGGTCGGCCTGACCGGGCCGGCCCATGCCGAGGGCACCGGCGGCTCGGAGACGTCCGAACGGGGCTCCGACTGGGGCAGGGACCGGCCGCCGACCGCGCCGGGCAGGCCCCACGCGAGCCACGTCACCGACACGTCGGTCAAGCTCTCCTGGCGCGCGGCCTGGGACGACCGGGGCGTGCGGAACTACGACGTGCTGCGCGACGGCGTCAAGGTCGCCACCGTTCGACACACGTCCTATGTCGACCGCGGCCTCAACACCGGGACCGGCTACACCTACACCGTCGTCGCGCGCGACACGAGGGACCAGGTCGGTCCCGCCGGCGCCCCCCTGAAGGTACGCACCACCGGCGAAGCGAAGATCAAGCTGGGTTACTTCACCAACTGGGGCCCCTACCTGGCGAAGAACATCGACACGTCCGGCACGGCCCGCAACATCACCCACATCAACTACGCGTTCGGCAACGTCGTCGGTGGCAAGTGCGTGGTCGGCGATCCCTGGGCCGACTACCAGAGGCCCTACGCCGCGGCCGACAGCGTCGACGGGGTCGCCGATACCCCGGAGCAGCCGCTGAAGGGCCACTTCAACCAGCTGCGCGAGCTGAAGAAGAAGTACCCGCACATCAAGATCCTCTACTCGTTCGGTGGCTGGACCTGGTCCGGCGGCTTCACCGAGGCCGTGCAGAACCCGGCCGCGTTCGCCGAGTCGTGCCACAGCGTGGTCGAAGACCCGCGCTGGGCCGACGTGTTCGACGGCATCGACCTGGACTGGGAGTATCCGAACGCGTGCGGTCTGACCTGTGACGCGAGCGGCTTCGGGTCGATCAAGACCCTGCTGGACGCCACGCGTGCCCGCTTCGGCACCGGCAACCTGGTCACCGCCGCCATCACGGCCGACGCCGCCCCGGGCGGCAGGCTCGACGTCGCCGACTACGGCGGCGCCTCGGGGGCCGTGGACTGGTACAACGTGATGACGTACGACTTCTTCGGGCCGTGGATGGCGCAGGGCCCGACCGCCCCGCACTCGCCGCTGACGTCGTATCCGGGTATCCCCGTGCCGAGCTTCAACTCGGCGGACGCCATCGCCAAGCTACGGACGAAGGGCGTACCCGCGAAGAAGCTGCTGCTCGGCATTCCCTTCTACGGCCACGGGTGGACGGGCGTCACCCAGAGCGAACCGGGCGGGACCGCGACCGCGCCCGCGTCGGGTGACGGAAGCTACCGCGCGCTCAAGGTTCGTTGCCCCGCCACCGGCCTGGCCGGCGGCACCTCGTACGGCCACTGCGGCAACGAATGGTGGGGCTACGACACCCCGGCCAGCCTCGCCGTCAAGACGAAGTGGGCCAAGGAACAGAAGCTGGGCGGCGCCTTCTTCTGGGAGCTGAGCGGCGACACCGAGAACGGCGAACTCGCCGCCGCCCTCAACGGCGGACTGGGATAACCCACCCGCCGCACCCGAGAACGGTCGCGGCCGGACCCAGCGAGGCCGGCCGCGACCGTGCCCCACCTGCAACTGTGGGGCGACATCGGCAGGATCGGGGACCCGTTGAACGTGTCCGTGCCCGGCGACGGGAACCCGCACGATGTCGATCTCGCCACCCCGTTCCGGGCCCACGCCGCCACCAACGGATCCGACCGGTTCGTCGCCGAGCTCTACACCGGTAGCGACACCGATGGCGAACCCGCACACACCCTCGCCAAGGGGCAAACCGCCGTCTTCGCCGGCGGCCACGACGTGGAAGCGATCCGCTTCGTCGAAGGGTGAGAGCACCCCGGACCGCCGGCAACCCGCACGACGCGTCGCTCGAGAACCACTCCCGCGCTTCTTCCCCGCGTACGACGTCACACCCGGCCGGTCCCGCGACCCGCCGGTGAGGTCCCACGAGGCTGCTGTTCGAGGCGAGTACGTGGTCGGCGACACGGCCGGTTTCGGCCCGCGGGTCGGCAGCACCGAGGCCCGGCGCCCGCCGCGCCGCTGTACCCCGGCCGGATCGTGCCGCGGTCGACCGGCGGCCTGCGGGCCGCCGAATCGCGGGACCACTGCGCCCGTGGGCCGGTTCGCCCCGGCGAACCGGCCCACGGCCGGGAGGTCGCCGCTGGAATCAGTCGCGGGCCCAGGCTCGACTTCCGCCCCTTGGAGCGTGATCGGGGGCAGGCCAGGGCGATGACGGCGGTCGCGGTGGGGGACCAACGGGTGACGTCGGTGTCGATCAGGACCTGGGCGGCGTCATCGACAGACCCGATGTCCGAGTGGCGCGTGCTCTTCCTGTGGGGATGTGGGCCCTCGCGGAGCCAGGTCCTGACAGGTGCGGCACGCAAGGGCCGTCTTTTCGCGAGGGCGGATGGCGAAGGGCCGGACGCCACCCGGATGGCCGGGTCGGTCTGCCGGGCGAGAGCGCGGCGACGGGTACCCGCGCCTTGGCGTACGTGCGGTTTCGCGGCTCGGTATGCTTCGCGCCACGCCACGTGCGGCGGATCGGGAGGCCGAGTGAGTTCCAGGCGTTCTTCGGTGCCCCGTTCGGCGGACGGTGCCGATGTCGGCGAAGACGACGAGTTCGTCGTCAGCGGACTGCACAACCGCGCCGAGGGCGGCTTCAACCAGGTCGACATCACGGTCGAACGCTTGCCCGCTCCGGGCGGGGAGACGGCCCCGATCCTCCGCGTCGAGCGGGTGCAGAAGACCGCCGGAGACGCCTACGACTTCGTTGTCCTGCCATCCGGGGCGGTGCATCAGGCCGTCTCCGGTCACCCCGCGATGAGCTGGGTGGACCCGCTGGTGTACCAGTGGACCGATGGCGATGGCCGGGTACACCAAGAGCTCCTGCATGCCGGGGACACCGAGGCGACGCAGGCCGATCAGAGGGACGGCGAGTCCGCGCAGGCCGAGTGCTATGCGGACATGGCCGGCGTGGAGACAGCCCGGCTCGAACAGGCCCAGACCGCGGTGATCGATGCCATGCGCGACCCCGCCCGCCAGGAACACCCGCTGGTATTCGACGGCCCGTCGACGTGGGACGCCGGCCGGGTACCGGCGTTTTGGCGGTTGTTCGGCGAACTCGAGCGGCGGATCCCGGGCCTGCTCAGGTCCTGGGGAGTCCCCCCGATCGAGGAACTCCGCGCCGTGCTGGGGCCGCACATGCCCGCCACAACATCCGACGGCCCGCCGCGAATCGTGCACAACGACCCCAAACCGGGTAACCGTCTGCACAACGGCGTCCTGCATGCCGTCATCGACTGGGATATGGCCGCGGTCACCCGTGCCGCCCCCTCGCACGCCGCGGTGATGGACCTCGCGCAGGAACTCAACCTCACCGGACGAAACGCCCTCGCCCCGACCACCACGCCGCAGCAGTGGCGCCCCACCGCGGACCGCTGGATCCACGCCAACCCCCAAGCGGGCGTGGGATCCGCCGCCACCCGCGCCACCCACCCCCAACAGGGGCACATCCCCTCGGACCATTTCGCGCGGGAGAGCGCCTACCGGTTGGCCTACTCCTTCGCCTGTGACCTCCTGCGCGGCACCGAGGGTCGCCTGTCACCGGACATAGGTGCGCGGGCCACCCGCTCCCTGCTGACGATCCTGGGCCTGCCCGCCGCTCCCGCGGAACGCATCGCGGCCGACCTCGCCCACACCGCCGGGCGGTTCCCGGTGATGCGGGCCTGGGAACTGCGCGGCGTCCTGCCCACCCCCGGCCCATGGAACGCCGCCGACCGTGCGGCCGCGCAAATCACGATGAACACCGGGATGTTCACCGCCCTGCGGAAGATCAACGGGGCGCAGATCCAGGCCGCGGCGGAAGTAGCCCGCCTCAGCGGGCGGAACGCCCGGCAGGTGCTCGACGGCACCGAACTGTCAACGTCCGTCGCACCGCGCCTTGCCGCGGATACCAGTGCCGCGTTCGGCCTTGACATCGCTCTGCGCCGGGCCAACCTCGACCGCCGCGCCACCGAGGCTCTGGTGCGCGGCGCCCAGTCCGGCCAGGTGTCGCTCAACGACCCGACCACCTGGGGGCGCGCGCCTGGCATGCCCCACCAACATCAGGCCCGATTCACCCCGGCCCGCCACGACCGCTCGCCCTCGGCAGGCACCCCCACGACACAACCGGCCCCGTCAATCGCCCTCGTGAACACGTCGGCCGCCAAAGGCTTCTCGCCGGTGCGCGCATTCGAAGCCAAGCCGGCACTTCGCTCGGAAACCGCCCCCAACGCCCCGCACGCCGGGATCGGCACCGGGCATGACCCGGGTCGAACTGCCGCATACGACAAGGGATTCGGGCACAAGCCGACCCGCCCGTCGCGCGGGCGATGAACGGCCGGCCGACCAACCGTGCGGTACTCGCGGCCGGTGCTCCGTCATGCGCCTACCGGGTCCCACCGCGATTGCCCTCCTGCGGTCGTGGACGGTCAGGATCGGCCGGCTCGCCCGGCACCAGCTCTCGCCGTCGAGCTCTGCGGCGGCCTCGTCCAAGGCATCCCAGCCCAGTTCGTCGGGGATGCCGGCACGGAGTGTCCGGGGCAGCGGCGTCACCATGTCGATCTCGGTCAGTGGCTCGGCCGGTTCCGGCATCGGTGCCGCGCTGCGGCCGGCGTCCTCCAGTCTGCGGAGGGCCGAGATCACGTCCTCCAGGCCGCCTGTCGAGGCCGTCCCCAGTGACGCGGCGAGGGTTTGACAAAACGTGGGCTGCACGGGCTGCTTCGGAGAGGTGATGCCGCCGACTATGACAGCGCCTGCCGACGGTCGTATCGGGGTCGGTTCGTCCAGGATCCAAGGGACATCCGCATCGATACCTCGGTACCGGATGTCGACGGAATTCGCCCCGCGCCGGTGTGGTGGTGTCGGCGGTCGGGTCTAGCGTGCGAGTCCTGGCAGTAGGGCTCGGAGTACGTCGAGCCGGTCCCTTCTCCGACCCCGGGGCCCTGAGGGCGGCAGCCGAACCGTCCGCCGGTCGTGAGGTTCGCCGTCCCGGCCGGTGTGCCGGAAGGCACATACCACCACCGTCAGGCCATACGGTCTCGACAAACGGTTGGCAATCACAAGCGGAAGGAGTCCCCATGCTGAGGCGGGTCGCGGAGGGCGTGCTGGTCCACCAGAGTGCGTTGCTTCGGAACAACACCGTTGTCGTGCAGGGCAGGGCGGGCGTGTTGGTCGTCGACCCCGGCATCACGGGCGACGAGATGGCCTGCCTCGCGAACGACCTTCGCGAGTTGGGTCAGCCCGTCGTCGCAGGCTTCGCGACGCATCCCGATTGGGATCACGTGCTCTGGCACGCCGATCTCGGCGAAGCGCCCCGTTACGGTACGGCCGGCTGTGCGGCTCATATGCGGGATGTGCTGTCGAACGCGGACTGGAAGGCCCGCGTCGCCGAGGGATTGCCGCCGGAGATCGCCGAGGAGACACCGCTGGACCTGTTCGGCCTCGTCACCGGTCTGCCCGCCGGAACCACGTGGATTCCCTGGGACGGCCCTCGAGTCCGGATCATCGAGCATCCGGCTCATGCCCCGGGCCACGCGGCGCTGTTGATCGAGGAACGCGGCGTTCTCGTCGCCGGCGACATGCTTTCCGACGTCCTGATTCCGATGCTCGACGACACCGCCGACCCGATCGAGGACTACCTCGTCGGACTGCGGCTGCTCGAGGGCGTGGCGGGCGAGGTGGATGTCCTCGTCCCCGGTCACGGGTCCGTCTGCGGGGCCGACCGGCTACGCGCACGCATCGACCGGGATCGGGCGTACGCCCATGCCTTGCGGGAGGGTCACACTCCCGACGACCCGCGCATCGGCCCAGCGGCAGAGCCCGGCTGGGAATGGGTGCGTGACATTCACACGGGGCAACTCCGGCGCCACGCCCAGAGAAGCGAGCACGACGGGACGCCCGGCTAGCGATCGGAACCTGTGTCAGATCCCGGATTTGAGGGTCGGTTGAGTCGTACGCCGGTGGGGCGTCCGAGGACGTCGGGCAGGCCGGGAAGCGGGATTGTCCGGGGTGCGGCGAGCGGCTGCGGCCGGGAGCGGGACCCCGGGCGGTGTACTGCTCGGGGGCGTGTCGGGCCAGGTCGTGGGGGAGAGGGCGGCGTCTGCGGTTGCGCACGGTCGCCGAGACGCGGCGTGGGCGAGGCAATGTGCCCGGTGTGCGGGGCGTGCCGGGTGGCCGGGGTGGACCGGCGCTCGACGGCGCTCCATTGCTCGGGTCGGTGCAAGGTGAGGGCCTGGCGCCCTGTCGACTGAACTATCCGCGGTATTTTCGCAGGTCAGGGCATGTTTCTGTGAGCGCTCCTGCGGCCGGATCCGGCGCAGCGGACACGGCTTGCCGAGATCAGCGAGAACCTGGCCGCCCGCATCGCCGAGGCCGAACGCGAAGCGTGGCTCGGCGAGATCGAGGGACTGCGGATCAGCCTCGCCGCGGCGCCCGCGACAAAATCGCGCAGCTCGACGCCGAAGTAGCCCGGCGGCAGCAGCGCGTGGACCTCGGCGTCCCGACGTTCCGCCGAATTGCCGGCCTGACCGTCGGGGACGAGATCTGTTAATGCTGCATCGATCTGATGTCCGGGTTCTGGCCGGCCGTCGATCTGCGGCAGTAGCCAATGCACCGGCCTCAGTGGAACCGTGCATCGGCTAGATTCCGCTGCATGCCTGACAACTCGCCCCTGCTGGCCAGCAAAATACCTTCCTCGACGCGAATCGAGGACCTCGCGGTGGTAACGATGAACGGCGATCCCCTGGTCGTCTGCGTGGATGTGTCCTACCGCGTGTGGACCTGGGATCCGTTGCGGGATGTCTGGCGGCAACGGCCACTGCCGTTCGGATACGACCAAGACATCATCGACGACTACCCCGATGCCGAAAACCAGATCGACCAGGTGGCGGTGACCGTTGCCGGCGGGCGCGTGGTGCTGGCCGCCGGTCACGACGAACAGCCCGTCTCCTTCTGGGACTTGGAAACCGGTGAGCTGCTTCGCCGCGCAACCCTTGGCGAGGACGACTACCTTGGGGCCGTCGCCACCGTGCGGGGTCCGGGGCCGGCCCGGTTCGTGTCCTCGGGACACAACTCCGATGTCCTCCTGCTGTGGGAGGAGCCCTTCGACTCCTGGACACTGCTTGCGGAGGACGTGCACGTCTGGAGTCTCGCCACCGCGGAGATCAACGGCCGCTCACTGGTCGCCGGAGCCGATGGATCGAGCGTGTTGGCCTGGGATCTCGCCCGACCCGACCGGAAGCAAGTATTCAACACGACCGAGTCGACTTGGGCCGTCTCGTGGTCCCGCGTCGAGAACCGACCTGTGGTGGTCGCGGCGGCCGATCCCGGGCAACTGTGGGTCTGGGAACTGCCCGACACGGCCGAAGACCGCGAACATGAGGACGACGCGATCAAGCCGCGGTACGAGCCGATCAACGGCCATGACGGCCGGATCGAAGCGGTGGACACCGCCATGGTCGGCGGCCGGCCCTTGGCGGTGACCGGATCCGAGGATGCGACCGTGCGCGTCTGGGACCTGGCCGAAGGCGTCGCGGTCGGCGGCCGACTGGTCGACCACGAAGGCCGCGTGCTGGCCGTAAAGACCGCAGTGCTGCGTGGCCGCGATGTCGCGCTCAGCGCCGGCCAGGACGGCGTGATACGCGTTTGGGGTCTGCCCACATGATCACGAGCCGCCCCAAGTACCCCTACTTGGGGAGCTGCGCCGACGTGCGGTACGGATGGTCGGTGAAGTCCGTCTGATGACCTAGCGGATCAAGCAGATCAACCATGTGCGCCTGCACCGGCCCGCCCAGCCAAGTACTGATCCAGCGCAGTCAGTTCAGAGAAGGGAACGTAGGGAACCATTCGCGGACGGGGCACGGTAACCGCAACGGGAACGGTGCGCTTCTCCGGTTTCATCCAATTTCGTTCATTTCCGGGCGAGTTGATGTGATCATGCGGTTTCGGGTCATCCCTGCTATGGAGCGGGTCCCGTTATCTCCCCATCAGCCTCACCATCCTGACCCGCGCGGCGCGACGACACGGACACGACCTGCGGCGTAGTGCCCGAGTGACGACGATCCGCTCACGTTCGCCGTCGATTACGTCCGCGTCCACCGGAAGTCACGCCCCGCCACGCGAAGCCCCACCGCGGTCACCGACCCGGTCCTCGCGTACGAGCCCCGAGGCAGCCGGAGTTCCAATACCGCGGTGGGGTTTCGCGGCCCGTGTCTTTTCGAGGTCGAGGGTGGGCGGCGATCCCGCCCGCGTTCACCCGGCGTCGTCCGGTCGACCCGATCCCCGTCGAGATGGCGCCACGGGCTACCGGTCGACGGTGTCGAGCGCGTCGAGTGAGTCCAGGTCCACCAGGGCGTTGGTTGTGCGTTCGATGATGCTGAGGCTGGTTTCGGATGGTTGCATCTTCGGTTGGAGGGGGCCACGTCCGATCGTGTACAACCAGGCGAAGCAGGGATAGAACGTCTGACGACGGTAGGCGAGCCACGCGGCGTCGAAGTCCGGTGCCTTGACGCCGGCCGTTTCGAGCTTCTCCAGGTAGAGGCTCAGCAGATCCTTTTCCCAACTGCGCCGGTCCTCCACCGCCAGCGCGGTGGTGACGGTGTAGGTGTAGTCGAAGGCCCAGTTCCCCCGCATGACGACCTGCCAGTCGGTGAAGCCCATCCGGCCGGCGGAGGTGACGTATGTGTTGCCGACATGGCCGTCGCCGTGCAAAAGGGTCTGCGGGCCCTCGTCGGCGACCCGAAGCGACGCTTCGAGCCCTGCATAGAGAGAGTCGAACAAGGGTGTCAGCGCGTCCGGAATCACGGCCGCGGCTCGTTCCGTGCCGACTTTGGAGCGCTTCCGCATCTGGATCAGCCGATCCAGATTGTGGAAGTGATCACTGGGTTGCTTCAACCAGGAGGCGTGCTCGGTGAGTTCGGGGGCCTCCCAGTAACGCGCGTGCCAGGTGGCCATACTCGCGACCAAATCCTCGATTTGCGGGCGCGAGATGGGCGTTCGGGGCGTGCAGAAGGTGGCCCCCTTGGTCTCGCCGAGGTCTTCCATCAGCACGATCGACCGTCCGGACGCCTTGTCGGCGGCTCCGTGGTATCCATGCGGCGCCTCGATGTCGAGATCGTTCCGCAGGTGCTTGAAGAACCCGGGTTCTCCTTCGAGGACATCCGCCAGTCCCAGCGTCAGGCGCTGGGTGAAGGAAGCGGTGGTCTTCGCGAAAAGTGTCTCCGGAAGCCCGGCACGGCCGCCCGCCTCGTTGTAGGCGACGTGGATGCGCAGGCGGGTGGACGTACCGCTGGTCGCGTCCTCGACCCGGAACGACTCGATCGCCGTGCCGGGATGCCCCTCACACAGGACCGCCGTCAACCATTCCCTGGTGATCTGTCGGCCGAAGACCGGCACATCGGTCGGCCCGTTCACACGTGGCGACGAGATTCGCTCCAGGAGGAAGTGGCGACCGTAGCGCAGAACTCCCTTGGCCATGTCGAGGGCGGGACTACCGGCGTGTGTTCGGGGTGCCATGAGCGTCCTTTGCGAGATCGGGTCGGGCTGATGCCGTGGTCGGCGGGTGGCGTCGACATCGGGACGACTGGGCCGTGGCGGTCCACACGGCGGGTGCGAAGGCACCGTCGGGCAACGGGACTTCACCGTGATCGAGAACCCTCCGGCGACGGCCGGCCGGAAATCGACTCACGATCCGCGGATTCGGGCAACCGTGGCCGATGGCTCCACCGGGACGTGCAAGGGGTGCGGTCGGCCCGCAACGCCGTGACCGAACCCGTCCGTGAACCCGCCCGAAGCCATCCTGCGGCCCCGGGCGTTCGCCACGCCGGCGGCAGACTATCCAGAACATCTCGTCGAAAAAACGCAGAGGTACGAAATGCGCCGGCGCTGTCCGAAACACGAACGCTGTGGCTCAATTGTGGCGCGTCGCCACGCGGCTGTGATCAACTTTGCCGGCAGGCGCCACGGGTTATCCACACGGCCCGGCGGCTTCGGCTTGCGATGCGGTACGACGATGAGCCCGGTTCTTCCAGAGGAAGGACAGCCTGGCCGAGGCATGGAGAACCAGACGGGGGCGGTGCGACACGACTCCCGCGCCCATCCGGGTTCACCACGTCGGACAGCGGATTCGCGACTTGTCCATGGCAGCTCGGCAACCGCCCTAGCCCCACGAAGAGAGCATGAACCTACTCAATCGGGCGCACGGCCCGCGGAACCGAACCAGGCGCCGCGCGTCGATCCGCACGCTTCTGATAGTGCTCACGGTCATTCCCTCCCTGACGTTGTTGCTGTTGTGGGGCTTCACAACGCAGCGCTTGTGGAAACAGAGCGACAACCTCAACAACCAGTACAAGCTCTCTCAACGGGCGGGATTCCCCACGCTCCTGGTCCTGGGGGCACTGCAGGAAGAACGGCGGCTCAGTGCCGCGTGGCTCACCGCGCCTGACGATCCGCGGACCCTCGGGGCCCTCAAAACCCAACGGGCGCAGACCGATTCGGTCGCGGCACGATTCGAGACGCTCGCCCGGAAGGGATTGCCGGACTCCCTCGGCGACGTCCGGCGACATGCGAACACGATCCGCAGCGCCCTGTCGCTGCTGCCGGAGGCGCGCTCCCGCATCGATGCCCGCCAAGGCGGGCAGACCGACCTGCTGCGCTTCTACGACAATGGCGTGAATCTGCACGTCACGATGTTCAACGCGTTCACGTATCTCGACGACGGCCCGTTGGTCTTCCTGTCCCAGATGCCGGTCAACGCCTTCCGCGCCGACGAGATGATCGCGCGCGAAGACGTGCTGCTGATGTACTCGCCGAGGAACGGCGTCATGCCGGCCGCGGACTACGCCGAGTTCCTCCAAGCCGTGGGCAGTCGACGCACGTTGTACGACCAGATGCTGACGTTCACGCCCAAGGACCTTCGAGACGCGTTCGTCGCGATCACCCAAACTCCCGCCTGGGAGCGGATGGTCGCCGCCGAAAACGCGATGATGACCGCGCGTCCGGTCGTCTCCGGGAAAGAGCAGGGGTTCACCGTTCCGGTACGGGCGGCCGAGTGGCGCGCGGCCATGGACGAAGTGAACGCGGCACTCGACCGGTTCGCCAATCAAACAGCGCTGCGGGCCAACGGCGTCAACAAGGACAGGGCCGACGAACTGGAGCTCACCGCACGGCTGGTGGCGGTCCTCGGACTCCTCGCGGTGGTCGTCGTGGCGGTTCTCTGCTGGCGCATCACCCGCTCGCTGCGCCGCCGACTGCTCAGCCTCCGGTCCGCGACCGTGGAACTCGGCGAGGAGCGCCTGCCCATCGTCGTCGAACGGCTCCGCCGCGGGGAATCGATCGAGGAGGCCCGCGCGGCTGCGGGCGGCGCCGAACTTCCCTACGGCAACGACGAGATCGGTCAAATCGCGCACGCGTTCAAGGCGACCGAGCGGGTCGCTCTCGACAGCGCCGAGCAACTCGCCCACGAACGTCAGGGCTATGCCAAGGTCTTCTACAACGTCGCCCTGCGCACCCAATCCCTGATCAGTCGTCAGCTCAGTGAACTCGACGGCATGGAACGACGCCACCAGGATCCCGACGTACTCAAGGACCTGTTCACCCTCGATCACCTCGCCACCCGCGTCCGCCGGTACGAAGAGAACCTCGTCATCCTGAGCGGGCACCAACCGCGACGTCGGTGGAGCAAGTCGGTGCCGGTGATCGACGTCGTGCGCAGCGCGCTCGGCGAGATCGAGGACTACGAACGGGTGACGGTCACCGCGGACGCCGGCACCGCCCTCGCCGGGCCGTCGGTGGGAGCGGTGGTCCACCTCCTCGCGGAACTGATCGAGAACGCCATTTCCTTCTCGCCGCCGAAGACGCCCGTGCAGATCCGTGCGTCCAGCGCCGCCAAGGGCGTCGTGATCGAGATCGAGGATCGTGGTCTCGGCATGTCCGACAGCGAATTCGACGCGATCAACGCGAACTTGGCCAATCCGGCTCCGTTCGAGGTGGTGGCGCTCGCGAAGGACGTGCGCATCGGCCTGTTCGTCGTCGCCCAACTCGCCGCGCAGCACGACATCACGGTGACCCTGCGCAGTTCACCCTACGGAGGGACCCTCGCCATCGTGTTTCTCTCCGGAGAACGGAACGTCGAACCGTCGCCGGAACCGGGTGACGACGAGGCCGGCAAGCGCGAGGAATCGGGGCCCGAACCGAGCAGTGCCCGGGGCGAGATCGACGTCGCCGAGTCGTCCCAGGACGCCCCGGCGACCGTGCTCGAACCGCCCTCCTCGCCGCAGCGACAGACCGTCACCGTGATGCCCGCGCGGGGCGAGGAAGAACGGCCCTCGGGGCGCAGACCCCTACCACGGCGAGTACCCCAGGCAGACCTGCCCGCACCGCTGCGGGGGGAGGCCCCGGTACCGGAACCGGCGAAGGAGCCACGCGAGTCGACCCCGAGGTCCCCCGAATCGGCAGCCGCGATGGTCAGCGCCTTCCGGACCGCGTCCGAACGCGCCCGCGCGGGACACCAGGCCCCACAAGTAGTCCGTACGGACGCCGCGCCGGCGTCGGACGGAGATCCGATCGACAGCACATCGGCGATTGAGGAACCACGATGAGCCAGCCCACGACCGCCACGAACAGCCGACTCGACTGGCTGCTGACAGACCTGGTCAAGCGCGTTCCGCGGACCAGGCACGCCGTCGTCCTGTCCGAGGACGGCCTGATGATCAGCCAATCCGAGACGTTCGGACGCGACGACGCGGAACAGCTCGCCGCCGCCACCTCGGGACTGCAGAGTCTGGCGCGGAGTATCGGACGGGGGTTCCAGGGCGGAGCCGTCTCCCAGACGCTCATCGAGATGGAGGACGCCTTCCTCTTCGTCACCTGTGCCGGCCGCAGCGCACATCTGGCCGTTCTCGCGGACAGCGACGCGGACGTCGGCATCGTGGCCTTCGAGATGAACACCCTGGTACAGAAGGTCGGTGAATTCCTCGGCACGGCTCCTCGGGACGACGCCGACGACCCGTCGAGAGGTGGGCCTGGGTGACCGACCTCACCGAGCCGGCCTGGGATGACGAGGCCGGACCGCTGGTCCGTCCCTTCACCTTGACGCAAGGACGCACCCGGGCCGCCCGGGACGACCTGACGCTCATCACCTTGGTGACGACCGTCGAGAAGGACGCCGAAGGAGCCGCGGAACGCCGGGAGTTGTACCCGGAGCACCTCGCGATCCTGCGCATGTGCCGTGAGCCTCAGGCCGTTGCGGAGATCGCCGCGCGTATCGACCTGCCGGTCAGCATCGCGAAGGTGATCATCGACGACCTGTTCGACGCCGGACACGTCCACGTCCGCCCACCGGTCGCCATGGCCCGGACCCCCGACCTCGAAATACTCAGGAAAGTGCGTGATGGTCTCCGCAGACTATGACCCGGGCGGCGGGGGTGTCCCCGCGAACGCAGCCGCCGTCAAGATCCTCGTATCGGGCGGCTTCGGCGTCGGCAAGACGACACTCGTCGGCTCGATCAGCGAGGTCCCGCCGTTGCGCACCGAGGAGGTGATGACCTCGGCGAGTGCATGTGTCGATGACCTCGAAGGCATCGAGGAGAAGGTCACCACCACGGTCGCACTCGACTTCGGTCGTATCACCGTCAACGACGACCTCGTGCTCTACCTCTTCGGCACACCCGGCCAAGAGCGCTTCTGGTCCATGTGGAACGACCTGGCGGTCGGTGCGCTCGGCGCGGTCGTCCTGGTCGACTCGCGTCGGCTGGGAACCAGCTTCGGCAGTATCGACTTCTTCGAACGCCGCGGTATTCCCTTCGTCGTGGGGATCAACAACTTCCACGGCCGGATGGAGTACACCGAGGACGAGATCCGCGAGGCGCTGAGCCTGAATCCTCGGGTGCCGAGCATGGTCTGTGACGTCCGCCGCCGGGATTCCTGCCGTGACCTGCTGCTCACCTTCGTCGAGCACATGATGGCCGAGGCCGGCGCCCCCGGGTAGGCCGCCACGACGGCTTCGCCCGCGTCCGAAGACTTCGGACGGCGGGCGAAGCCGCGAGCGGCGTCACCGCCCCGAGGCAGGTGTGGAGGCCCGACCGTTGGTCCACCGGCACGACCTCGGCGCCGACGATCTCGCGTGGTCCGTCGTGGGGAGCCACCGTAAGGGTGAGAAGCTCAGCACTCATCACGGGATCCTGGAACAGACGAAACGCGTGCGGGATCGACTCCGTCGCGCCGGCGTCGTGCCGACCCCGCCCGCGTGCCCGCGCCGGCGTCCGGGCTCGTGTGCACGCGCCGGTGCACAGCCGGACGTTCAGCCGAACGCGAGGCTGCCGGCTCGGACACCGTCGGAGGGCGCCCGGGTACGTTCGCCTCGGCATCTTCGTCGGCCGGGGCGGCCTCGGTCACAACCTCTCGAGCACGAACATCGCCAGAGGCGGGGTGACCTCGGGGCCCCAGTCGAAGGTGCCCAGATCCTCGCCGTCCGTTCCGACGAGGTCTCCGTCGATGGCGATACCGAACAGATAGGGGCCCTTCCGAAAGACGACGTCACCGGAGACCAGAAACGCGTCATCGGCGCCGAAGGTGCGGCGTAGGTCCTTGAAGATCGAATCGTATTTCGACGACCGAGACTTGCGTTCCGCGTAGTCGGCCGCGAGAACCGGCTCCGTGTTGACGTCGAGGAGGTTGAGGTCGAGCTTGATCGGGTCCTTGACCGGATCGGCGGCCTGTCCCGTCTTCACCGCGAAGTGGCAGGTGTTGTTGTGCACGACCGGGCGGGGATCGTCCTTGTCCGCCGGTACCACTTCGCCGGTTGCGATCACCTCCGTGGCCCCGGGTATGGCCGCCTTGACCTCCGCGGCCTTCAGGAGCATGCAGGCGTCGGGCCAGGTCGACGGATCGTTGACGACCGGCGTCCAGGGGCCGGTGCGCTGCGGCTCCGGGGCGGCGGTCGTGGGCGCGCCGCCCGGCGCGGACGGTGCGGCCGAGGAGGTCGCGCCGGTCGTGGGCACGGCTGCCGGCGGCGATGCGGGATCCGGGTCCGAGTCGTCGCCGATGACGATCACGGCGACGGCGGCGATGACGCCGACCGCCACGGTGGCAGCGAGTCCGACGACCAGGCCACGCCGACCGCGCGGCGGAGGGGCGGGCGGCTGCGGCGCACCCGGATGGAACCCGGCCGGCGTCGGCTGCCAAGGCGGACCCGAATAGATCCCCGGGGGCGGAGTAGGCGGACTCATGCCGGGCTGGGGCCCGCCCGGTGGAGGCGTCTCGGGCCGCGGTGGCCGTCCGGGGTAATCGCCGGACATGGATGGACCTCCCGGACCTGAACGAACAGTGCGCAACAACCATGATCGTTGGCGGACATCCGGTCAAGCAGGGCGGTTCCGGGCGTGCGGAATACGGATGAGAACGCGCAAACGGGCCTTTGGAGGTGGTCGAGACGACTGTCTCACCGTCCCACGACGCTGATTCGCCGGTCGGGTGAGGTGCCACGAAGGTTCCGGACAGGGATCCGACAGGAGTACCAGGCGGCTCGGCCGAGCCGACGGCGTCTGTGCGTACGGCCCGACACCACGGCGTGGACCTCGCGGGCAGAGCGGCCTGGATGGGAGGAGTTCGAGTGGTCGTCCTCGCGAGGTTCTTCGGATCGCCGCGCGGCCGTCGAGGCCGACGCAGCCTTCGTGCGTCGCGGCGGAGCGGCCGCAAGTCGGGAATCCCCGCCGGAGGTTCGGCTCGCCTTTCGGCAGAACCGGATATGCGCGCCATGTCTTGGTTCGGGCGTCTGCGGCCGGGCTTTCGCCGATGGTCATCCCTCGTCGTGGTCTCCGGGGGCCCGCTCCGGGAACCGCCGCCGGTGCGGTGCCGTCCATCCGGACATCGACGTCGATACGGCTTCGGCCCGGGTCGACGATGCGAATACCCCACACAAGTCACACAGGGGTCGGAGCGGGGGGCCCGGTCCAGTCGGCGGTTTCCGCGAGGGGGGTCCTGCGGACGACTGGGCGGGATCCGGCACGGCCTGAAGTCCACCCGGCGCGCGCGTGCGCGGGGTATCGAAGCTTTGGGAAACGCGGGGATCCGGAGACAGAATGCGTTATCGACAGGAACAGCCCTATCAGTCGTATCCGCAGCAGATGCCGCCGCCCGGGGGCGAGCGCAGACGCGAGGAGGGACACGGCAGGCTCATGCTGGTCCTCACACTGGTGGGTACGCTCGCGACCGTGCTCAGTGTGCTGGTCGCGCTGGGCATCGGCCCGCTCGACGTGACGGGCGACGGCGGGAGCGGGGGAGGGGTCGACAACCCGCGTGCCGGTGGGGACTCGGGTCTCAGGGACGACGGCAAGCCGGCGCAGACGGGCGCGGCGTACGTCGAGACGGTGAACAGGATCTGTGGCGACAAGATCGACGGCATCACGCGACGGGTCACCGAACTCAACCAGGCCGTCGCCGATCAGGACCTGAACGCGGTCGGTCTGAGTCTGTCCCAGGCAAGTACGGAACTTGCCGCGTTGACGACGCGCATCAAGGGCGTTGCCTTGCCGACCGACCCGAACGAGGCGCGCCCGCTGCGGGAATGGCGGGACCTGTACCAAGCCAACGCCGAGGCGATGAGCAAGGCCTCCAGCGAATGGCAGGACGGCAGCTACGAAGTCGCGAGCGCCACGTTGGAGGGCGCGCCGAGCGCGGCGGCGGACGCGAAGGGGGACGAGGTGCGCATCTCCTGCCCGTGACGCCCGTGCCGTGCTGCGGACGGTGCGGTCGGCGTGATGAGGGGTGCCGGGGCCGGTGGCCGCCGGTCTACGTCAACCCGGCCCCGGCGCGGGTGGTTCACCGACCCACGGGCCCCGGCGGTAGGAGCGGGAGAACCGCTCCTTCCGTCACCGGTGAACGCTCGCCGCCGCGTACCGATGCCGTTCTGCCGAACGCATCGAGTTGTACGCGGACACACGGGGGTCGCCGGCCGGCGGCACGGCAGAGCGGGGACTACACGCGGCGGAGCGGGCGGGCCGGGGTCACGTGCCGCAGGTGGACGAGGATGTCGACCCACTCGGCCAGGGATCCTCCCGTCATGTGGTGGGCGGTGTCGTGGGCCGGGTCGTGGCGCGGTCCGACGACCCGGGTCTTGGCGGTCCGGGCGAGCCAGTCGGCGACCGGGTGCGGGGGTTCGCGTGAAGGCCGGCCCCGACGAGGCGGACCGGATCGTCCGGGTGGGCCTGGTTGAACGCGCGCATCCACCGGAGGAGGGCCAGTGTTCAAGTCCAGTAGAGGTCAAGCACCGCGTCAGCCTTCCGCTACGGGAACGATGGACGGCCGGCGGGGTGTCCGGCCGCGTCGTCGACGCCGTTGCCGGCCGCTCTTGCTTGTCAGATGAGGAGTAGTCGGCACCATGTGTCGGCGAGCCATTGTTCGAACCTTTCGGGTGGCCAGCGGCGGTCCTCGACCAGCAGGCAGTAGAACTCGGGCGAGTTGGTGGCCCAGATGACGTCGGCCACCTCGTCCGGGTCGAGTTCGGGTCGCAGTTGTCCGGTGGCTGCCAGGTCGCGGGCGAGCAGTCGCATGTTGTCCGCGCGGCGCAGGGTGATGTCCTGCCAGATCCTGGCGACTTCGGGGGGTCCGGTGCGGGCGACGCGCAGCAGCGGTGCGAGTCGGGCGTGCATCTCCCGGATGGCCCGTGCGTAGCGGCGAAGTTTGCGGGCCGCGTCCGGCTCGGCGCGCATCTCGCGCACGTAGTCGCGTCGAGCCGCGGGAACGGCGTCGTCGGTGCCGGAGACGGCGGCCTCCACCAGGTGCAGGAACAGCGCGGGTTTGCGGCCGGCGACCGTGTAGACGGTGTCGACCGCGACGCCCGCGGACTCGGCGAGTTGCGCCATGGTGGTCGCCGCGTAGCCGTGTTCGACGAACAGCCGCGTGGCCGCGTCCAGGATCGCGCGACGGGTCTCCTGCGCCGCCGCTCGGCGGCGGCTGGTGTCGTATTGCCTCTTGTGCTCTCTGTCCACACGGTCGATGCTAATCGTATTCATCCGAAAGAGCTTCGGTTGAATATGAGGGATGTGGTTCCGTGACGTACGCGTTCACCTTCGAGGTGCCGATCGACCCGGCCACCTACGCACGCATCAAGGAGGCGTTGGGGTCGGAGAAGCCCCCCGGGCTGGTGGCCCACCTCGTCCACCGCACACCGGGCGGGCTGCGGTACACGGATGTCTGGGAGTCGGAGGCCCACTGGAGGAGGTTCGCCGGGGAGCGCCTGCATCCGGTCGTGGATCGTGTGGTCACCGCGGCGCTGGGTTTCCGCCCCCCCGAGCCCGTGGTCGAACACCTGGAGATGGTCGACGCCTGGATCGGCGACTGACACTCGCCGACAGCGGCAGCGACCGCCCGCCAAGGCTGGCCCCGCTTCACGACCCCGCTCGGGACCTCGACGAAGCCGCCCACAAACTGGTCGCGAAGATCGGCCCGGCCAACCCGGCCGACGACATCGCCCTGCTTCTGGCGCGGGTACGAACCGTGGCCTCCCGTGACGTCGCGGCCTGGGAGATCCCCGCCGATCCGGCCGCCGTCGCCGGTGCGCGTGAGCTGGTCACCCGACAACTCACCGCGTGGGGGCTGGAGGACGCGGCCTTCACCACCGAACTCGTCGCCAGCGAACTCGTGACCAACGCGATCCGCTACGCCGGCGGGCCGGTGGTGCTACGCCTGATCCGCGACAAGATGCTCGTGTGCGAGGTGTCCGACCCCAGCAACACCCAGCCCCGGCTGCGGCGTGCCAAGTGGAGTGACGAAGGCGGGCGAGGCCTGTTCCTGGTCGCCCAACTCACCACCCGGTGGGGCAGCCGCTACGGCCCCACGGGGAAGACCATCTGGACCGAGCAACCCCTGGGCGGCATCATGCCGTAAGGGCAGCCGTGGCCCCGGTGCGCGCCGTGTCCCGCGCCCTCGCCCTGCGAATCCCGGCTCGCCCCCCACCGACATCGACGTCGGCGTTCTGCCGGTGGCCGCGCGAGTGCTCGGACGCGTCTGGGACATGGGGGCCGGACGGCGGGCCCGGCTCTGGTCCGCGGTGCCGTCGGAGACCATTCCCCGTCGGGTTTGGTAGGTGGTTCCGGCGTTACGGCTCCACCCGGATTCCGCACCGAGTGCTCGCGGGAAGGGCTGTTCATCCGTGGGTTCGGCATCCGCCGACGTTCGAACCGGGGCATGTCCGATCAGGTCGGCGTTTCTCCCGCGGCCGCCCGGCGGCTCAGTGTCGCCTCCATGGCGGCGGTGACGTATTCGAGCAGTTCCGCCAGTTCCGAGCGCTGGCGGCCGGAAAGGCCGCTGAGGACCTCCTGCATGAGCGCGTAGCGGTCGCGCTGGATCCGGCGGCTGATGCGGCGACCCGCGGCGGTGGCCTGGACGATGACGTACCGCCGGTCGCCCTCGTCCGGCCGCCGTTCGGCCAAGCCGAGTTTGAGGAGGCGGTCGGTCGTGCGGCTGGCCGCGCCCCGGTCGATGTCGAGTGCCTCCGCGAACTCGTGCATGCGCCACTCGGGCCGCGACGCGAGGGTTTCCAGCGCGTCGACCTGGGTGGGAGTGAGTTCCTTTCCGCCGGAGCCGTACAGCGAATGCGCCAGCTCGGCGTGTGCCGGGCTGCGGGAGAACTGCTGGATGGCCCGGATCACACGGTCGCCGGAATCCTCGCCGCCGGCGTCCGCGGCGGCGGGTTCGGCCGGGGGTCGGGAAGCGTTCGGTGTGCTGCGGGCACGGCGATCAACCATGGCAGAACGGTACCGGTTGACCGGCTGACCGGTGATTCCCCTGGTCCGAGGTGCCTGTTCACATTCAAGGAATGCCTAGGGCAACTCTTGCCTTGGACATCTACTCCGGATACGTTGCGGGCAAGGAACGGGCGAGGCCGTCGGGGATTCCCCGGCGTTCCGCAGGCTCGCAGAGACGCCGCGGCACGCCGGAGGACCCGCCGGTCGTCGTGGACGTCATGGCGGCCACCCCAGACCACCGTCCGGGCGCGGTGCGCACCCACCTCCGGCGAACCCACCTCCGGCGCACTCACCTCCGGCGCGTCCGGCGCCGAACGCAACGACCGGGAGAACAGACATGAGTACCAACGACATCGCCGTGCGCGGTGGGAGGGTCGTCGACGGCACCGGCGGACCTTCGCGCCGCGCCGACATCGGCATCCGCGACGGGCGCGTCACCGAGATCGAGGACACCGTGACGGGCCGGCACGAGATCGACGCCACCGGGCGCCTCGTCGTGCCGGGCTTCCTCGACATCCACACCCACTACGACCCGCAGGTCCTGTGGGACGGGCTCCTGACGCCGTCGTCGTGGCACGGGGTCACCGCAGTCGTGGCCGGCAACTGCGGCTACAGCCTCGCCCCCGCCCGTCCACAGGACCGCCGTTCGCTGCTCGGCACGCTGGAGATGGTCGAGGACATGCGCGGCGCGACCCTCGCGGCCGGGGTGGCATGGGACTTCGAGACCTACCCCGAATACCTGGACGCCGTGCGGCGGCGCGGGACGGCGATCCACTTCGGGGGATTCGTGGGGCATACCGCCGTCCGCACGTACGTGATGGGCGAGGAGGCGTACGAACGCCCCGCCACCGACGACGAACTCGCCCGGATGCGCGCTGTCGTCGCCGACGCGCTCCGCGGCGGCGCCCTCGGATTCTCCAGCGACCGCGCCGGCTTCCACCTCGGCGACGGCGGCCGCCTGGTCCCGTCCATGGTCGCCACCCAGGAGGAGGTCGAAGCGCTCGCGTCCGTCACCGCCGAGGTCGGCCTCGGCATCGTGCACATCGCGACCGGGGAGAACTACCGCTGGGTGTACGACTTCCAGCGCCGCCTCGGCCGCCCGCTGACCTGGACGTCGATCCTCACCTACCCGGAGGGAACGGCCTCCCGGGCGCCGTACCGGGACAAGCTCGCCGATCATCTACGGGGCCGCCGTGACGGCGCGGACGTCTGGGCGCAGGTCACCTGTCGACCCATCACCCAGGAGTTCTCCGTCGCCGAGCCGACCTCCTTCTACGCGCTGCCCGCGTTCGCCGACCTGGTCGCCGTGCCCGTCGACCGCCGCGACACCGTCTTCCGGGACCGGACCTGGAGGGCGCGTGCCTGGGACGAGTTCGAGAGCGGCCGGTGGCTCGACCCGCGCTGGCAGACCATCACGGTCACACACTCGCCCTCGCGCCCGGACCTGGTCGGCGCGCCGGTCGCGGCGATCGCCGCCGAACGCGACACCACGCCCTTCGACGTCATCTGCGACCTCGCCCTCGACGACGCTCTGGCGAGCCGCTTCACCGTCACCTTCGCCAACGACGACAAGGACGGCGTCACCACACTCATCCGCGGCGAAGGCTGCATCATGGGCCTGTCCGACGCCGGAGCGCACGTCGGACAGATCTGCGACGCCGTCATGCCCACCGACTTCCTCGCCAACTGGGTCCGCGACCGCGACGTCCTGCCGCTCGAACACGGCATCCACAAACTCACCGGGGAGATCGCCGACGTGCTCGGCGTCGACCGCGGACGGCTGCGCCCAGGGGGCCACGCCGACCTCGTCGTCGTCGACTACGACGCCCTTTCCCCGGGCCCGACCCGACGGGTGCGCGACCTGCCCGCCGACGGAGAACGCCTCATCGCCGACGCGCCCACCGGACTCGACCACATCCTCGTGGCCGGCGTCGCGATCCGCGAGCACGGCACGCAGGTCACCGACCGCTTGGACCGCCTGCCCGGCACCATCCTGCGCAGCGGCGCCCGGGACGCGGAGTGAGCACGATGCCCTGCGACCGCTTGGCCCCCATCACGATCCGCGTCACGGACACGGACCGGTCCAGCCGCTTCCACCGGGACAACCGCCGCGTCACCGAAGCGCGCGAACCGACCATCGACCGCTCGCACTCGTTCGAGGAACACGGCATCACCGGCGCGACGCCGCACGCCCTCTTCCTCCGCCGCGACGGCGCGGTCGTCGAACTCGACGGCCACGCGGCCCCGCTCGGCACCCCCATCAGCGCGCCCTGATCACCGCACCCCGAATCTCCGGAGGCATCCCATGGCCGACCTGCTCGAACGCATCCTCGCCTACGCCGGTCCGAAGGGCGACCTCGTGCTGCGCGGCGAAGTCCCGACCGGCACGAACCGATTCCACATCATCTCGGTCGACGACCATCTCATCGAAACCCCCGACCTGTTCCGCGACCGCGTGCCCGCGCGCATGCGAGACGCCGCGCCGCACCTCGAACGCGACGCGGCAGGCAACGACTGGTGGGTGTTCGACAACGAACGCGTCCCGCTGCTCGGCTCCGACGCCATCCGCGGCTGGGAAGCGGGCAAGGGCTACCTCGGCCCGGTCAACTTCGACGAGCTGCACCCCGCGACATACGACGCGGGCGAACGCGTACGCCACATGGACGCCGCCGGCGTCGCCGCACAACTCAACTTCCCGTCGGCGCCGTTCGGCTTCGCCGGACGACGTTTTCTCACCATGAGGGAGCACGACCTGGGGCTCGCTTCCCTGCGGGCCTACAACGACTGGCTGCTCGACGCCTGGATCACTCCGTACCCCGAACGATTCATCGCCTGTCAGCTCCCTTGGCTCGGCGACCCCGAACTCGCCGCCGCCGAGGTCCGGCGCAACGCCGAACGCGGCTTCGTCGCCGTCACGTTCAGCGAGAACCCGGAGCGTCTCGGGCTGCCGTCCCTGTACAGCGACGCGTGGGATCCGTTCTTCCGCGCGTGCGAGGAGACCGGCACGGTCGTGAACCTCCACGTCGGTTCGTCCTCCGAGACGATCGTCCCCTCCCGCGACTCGACGGCCGCGGTCCTGGGCGTGCTGTTCCCGATCAACTCGATGGCGACCGCCGCCGATTGGCTCTTCGCCCGCATCCCGGTGCGCTTCCCGGATCTCAAGATCGCCTTGTCCGAGGGAGGTATCGGATGGGTGCCGATGTTCATCGACCGCATCGAGTTCATGGGCCGCGACCTCGACTACCGCGCCGACTTCGGGACCCACTCGCCCGTCGACTACCTGCGCCGCAACTTCTGGTTCACCGTGCTCTCCGACCCCGCGACCATGCGGCTGCGGCACCTCATCGGCGTCGATCACATCATGGTCGAAACCGACTACCCGCACCCCGACTCCACTTGGCCGGACAGCCAGGAAGTCCTCGCTCGGCAGTTCGCCGGCGTTCCGGACGAGGAGGTCGAGCGCATGACTCACGGAAATGCCGCTGCGCTCTACCGGCACACCGTCGCAACGCCCTGACCCGGCTGCTGCGCGAGGTGCGCTGAACGGGCAACCGGCTTCTCTTCATCCGCTTGTGCCGCGTTTCACCGACCTGGCGGCGGCGATCGAGGTGGGGGCGCGGGCTGTGCGGGGTAGGCCGGCGGCGGGCCCGCCGAGGCGGTGGGCCAGGAAGGACCGAGTGCCGAAGATCTGTTTCGGTGCGTTCGGCGACGTCGGCCGGACGCGTGAATCACTTCGTTCGGCCCGCATACGGACGGCGCCGACCAGGGGGTCCGTGTTCGGCGTCCCCGTAGCGTGGGCGCCTATGGGTCCGAGCGTGCCGGTCGGGATGCCACGGCCGAGGCCCGGTCGCCCCTCCAGCCCATCCATACGAGATGGCGGTCGCTGCGACACGGGAAGTGTCGGCTTGCCGCTCGCCCCCCGAGGCCGGTGCGTTGTTGTCAGGGGGTTGTGTCAGAGTCTGGGCATGCTCGAGATCGTGGTGGGGACGGAGAGCGGGCGGCGGTATGTCCGTGTGTCCGCCGAGGACTTGGCGGAGTTGGTTCGGCGGATCGGCGGTGAAGGTGATCGATTCCTGGTGGTCCAGCGGGTGCCCGACCTGCCGGATGTCTTCGCTCAGGTCTGGCACGCGGCCGGCGGGGACTACACGCTGGAGCACCGCGACGGCGCCGCCGACCGGCACTTCCAGGTGACGGTCGCCAATCCCGAGGCCGTGATCGCGGCAATGACCGGCTGGGCCCGCAAGGAGTCCGGCTGGGACGCCGGTCTGGCCTGGGCGGTGCTGGACATGGGTCCGTCGTGTGAGGTGCCGCCGCTCGACCTGGATGAAGGCGATTACGAGCTGTTGGAGAGGCGGGTGCGCGAGGAACTGGTCGGTGGCTACGCCTCCCGCGCTGAACTGGCGGAACTCGCCGAGGAGTACCTGGTCACCAAGGATCGCCGTCCCGTTTCGCGTGAACAGGGGGCGGCATTGGCCGATCGGTTGTGGTTGGAGCGCGTCGCGGAGCAGGCCGAGTGGCAGGGCGAGACCGACCCGGAACGGCTTGCCCGCGCGTTCGCCGTCCTTCAGCAGGCCGGCATCACCGCCCGTGAGCACTTCACCTGCTGCCGCACCTGCGGCGACTCCGAGATCGGCGGCGAAAGCGGGCCCGGCGCCCGCGGATACGTCTACTTCCACACCCAGTGCACGGACTCGGCGGCGGCAGGCCACGGATTGTCGCTCCTCTACGGCGGCTTCGACGGTTCGTCCGAGACCACCGCAGCCGTCGGCGACGAGGTTGTGGCCGCGCTCGAAGCGGCCGGCCTGGCCGTCGAGTGGGACCGCGACCCCGGTCGGGCGATCACCGTCAGCCCCCTGGACTGGCGCCGCCGCCTGGTCGGATAGCAACCGGGAACGCCTCGATGGCAGCCTGCCGCGCAGGTGTCCGGGCTTTCGGCGATCACATGTGACGTGGGCGGCCTACGCCTGATGCTGTGCTTCGACCAAGAGCCACATGACGGATCGGGGCGAAGGCCCGTGGCGCCCGAGGCTGTCTGCCGCACAGGCGAGAACGCGCTGAAGCGCTCGCGGAACTGTCGTACGTCCAGGGTGAGTTGCCTGCCTGCCTGTCCGGCCCGGCGCTCGGACGCGCTGCTCAAGCCCGGCGGATGCTCTGCCGTGCGCGGACGGGCCGGTCAAGACGCCGGTCGGGCTGCTGCTCGATCCGAAGGCTACTGGTCAACAGCCCTTTCGTCGGCGGTGGAGGACTGACGGCGGTCGCCTACGCGGCCGACGGAACGGTCCTGGCCAGTTTGGACCCGCCGGCCACGAGTCGATAGCCGGACCGGACGAGGAGGCCGAAGGCGGACAGGGTCGGCGTGGGGAGAGGACGGCGCATGGCACTGGGATCGGGCGGCGGGGGCGGCGGCTTTCGGTGGGATCCTGCCGGTCGGCCTGGCCGCGAACGCGACGTGCCTGGGCGCGGATGTGCTCCGGGTGAGTGGGCTCGCCGAGTTCCGCGCCGCGCCGGCCACCGCCCGCGCGTCCTCGCGCACGACGGTCGCGCACGTCGATACCGACCCCCTGATCGGCTCTCCGTCCTCGCAGGCGTGCTGGGACGTACTCGTGGCCGAGGTCTCGACGTCCCCCACGACCGGTGAGGCCCGCCACCGTTACGAACGGGAGAAGACGCCCAACCCTACTGCTGCGCCCCGCGCGGCCCCGAGCACCCCCGCGTCACCACTCCTCGGGCCCGTGCCGCCCCACCGGACGGGCTGATCAATCGTCGGGTGTCGACTCTCGGCGCGCCGGCGGCTGTCGCGCGGGTCGTCCGCTGTGCCCTGTGTCGTTCATGCGCTCTACGGGCAGCGATCCGCCGGAGGTCGGGTGCGCGCGGCGAGTGGCCATCCCCGAAGTCCCGTCGTGCGCTCACGTCGACGGCGCGGCTCCCTGCCGTTGCCGGCGCGGGCCAGGGGCACACAGATCCCCAGGGGTTCTCCAACGCCTGCTCGGGATCAGCACTTCGGCCGCCGAGCGATGGGCGGCTGGGGCTGTCGGAACCGCCTACGCGGCATAGATCGCCAGGTCAGACGCTTAGGGACGAGTAGCCGCAGCGGGGACGCCGGACTTCCGAAGCGCGCGGGCCAGATACTCCATCTCGGGAAGCGTTCCTGAGTAGTCACCATCCAGCACTTGGCGCAGCACAGCCCTGGCGTTCATCAGGTCAACGCCGAGCTCGGCCCGCAGCACGCGCATGATGGCGACGCTCGTCGCCGGCGGAGTGCTCACCTGCAGCCACGCGGGCCCATGCTCGGCGAGCATCTGATCCCGCCGTTCCGTCGGTACGGTGCCACCGCACACGGCTACAGCAAAGCCACAAGTGGAACAGGTCGACTCGACGTCCCAGCGCAACCGGCCATTCACCAGGGCCTGGACTCCCCAGCACCCCAGCTCCGCATCGCAGTCCTGGCACACCGCGGAGTACCGGACGGATTCGAAGACAGCCTGATCCATACCCACCCCCAACCGAGACGAGGGTAAACGACAAGGTCAGCCATCGTCGTCCGCGCCTCCTCGCAGTCCCCACTCATCGAGGCTGGGGTGTCACCGACTTCATGGGCGAGGCCACCCACGGCAACTGGGGCCAGGCGCGGCCCCTTCCGCGGTCCCCGACTTCCTCGAGGAGCTGGAGGTCGTCCCGCCCGGGCTGATGGAGGTCACCGACCGGTGCCCAGACACCGAACCCCGCAATCGGAAACGGCATCCTCGTGGGGCCAGGCTTCGATTGCCCCACTGTCAACTGCCGCTTCCACGCGATGCCGACGGCTTCGAACACGCCGCGCTCGCGTCGCCGGCCGTGTGTCGGTGATCAATGCGAACATGCGCGAGAGAACGCTGCGAGAGGAACGGCATGGGCAGCTGGGACATCGGCCCCTTCGACAACGACATGGGCGCCGACTTCGCCGACACCCTGGACGAGGCCCCTGAAACGGAGCGCGAGAACATCGTCCGCACCGCGCTCACCTCCACGATCGCCACCCGGGGCTACCTCGACGCCTTCGAGGGAACGGAAGCCGTCGCTGCCGCCGCACTGATCGCGGCCCAATGCCCGGGAGGAGCACCGATCACCTCCTCCCACGGCCCCAAGGAGTCGATCCCGCCACTCTCCCTCGACCTGCGCGCACTCGCGCTCGACGCGCTCGACCGAGTCCTGGCGGAGGACAGCGAACTCGCCGAGCTGTGGGACGAGACCGGCGACGGTCCCCGATGGCGGCGAAACATCACCCACACGCGGCGGATCATCGATACTCGAGGCCGGCCCGCGCCCGATCGTCTGCTCGACCGGTAGGCTCAGCGCGCACACGACCGTCGGGAAGTTCCCATGGCTCGCCGCTCACCGGGCGAGATCAGAGCGCGGCTCTCACGGCGCATCAAGGCGCGTCGGCCCTCGATCATCCGCGGCTTTCCCCCTCCGCCAACCGGCAGATCGCGATGTTCGAACGCCTTTACGGGCCGGCACCGGGCGAGGTGGTTCGGCGCCTCCTGCAGCGGGTTGCGGCAATCGTACTTCCCCGTGCGTTGGCGAGGAGAGGCACGCGTATCCGGTGACGACTATCGCGCATCCTGAGCGCGTGGTCGCAGGCGTGTGCCCGTCGAGGATGGCAATTGCCGTGTATTGGCTCAGTCGTCGTGCGGTCAAGGACGTGCAGGGAAGATCGGTCGGATTTGCGCGCGGCTTGGCGAGTGGCGCGCGGTGGACTCGCGGGCCGGGGATATTTCGCCGGCGTGCCGGATACCCGTAGGCCAGACTCGACGCCCATGGAGGATGTGATCGCGCGGCGGGTCGGTGAGTTGGACGCGGATTCGGGTGAGGTGGCCGAGGACGCGCAGCATGCACTGATCGCCCTGGGGCCGCGGGTGCTGGACCAGTTGATCGCGGCAGCACCGGGGTTGGGCTCGTTCGGGCAGCTGTGCGCCATCGAGGTCTTCACCGCGCTGGGCGATCCGCGTCCCGGGGACGCTCTCACGCGCATGCTGGGCAGCGACAACAGCGTGGTCCGGCAGTGGGCCGCCGAAGCCCTGGGCGATCTCGGCATCCACCGTGCCGTGCCGTGTCTGTCGCAGGCCTATGAAGCCTTCCGGCGGCGGGGCGAGGATCCCGACGACTGTGAAGGCGGAGCGCTGCGTTGGGCGCTCACCGAGCTCGGTGCCCGCGACGTCGTGCTTCCGGCCCGGGCCGCCGCGCTGCGGCATCAGGTTCCGGGGTTGGGTTCCGCATGGCCGACCGCCCATCTTGCCGAGGCCATCGAGGATCTCGCCGGCCACGGGCAGGCGGTGCTCTCCTTTCAGGTCTGGCAGATCGAGGCAGACGGTGGAGTGTATGGAGGTCACGGACCCGGCATCGACTGGAACATCGACCGCGGCAAGCTCTGGCCGCAGATCGTCGCCGAATGCCGGGAGTGGGCTCTGCTCGCGGCCGAATCCACCGGCACAGCTCGGGACTTGGTGGCGACGATCTGCTGGATCGACGCCGCCGATCTGTGATCGGTCCTCGGCCGTGACTCCGGAAACGAGCCACCAAGAGCCCGGACACCACGCCGGCCCCGACGACTTGGCCTCGTGGGACCGGTTGTGGACCGGTCGTCGCCGGCACCCGGAGGTCGCCGGCGCGACGCCGGTGGCGATGTACCGGGGCGGGACGTCCGTCCGATCGGTCCTGGCCCCTCGTGGCGAATGGACATATGCAGGTGCCGATGCACGTGTGGCCCGGCGGTCCCGGGTCTCCACTATCTTCGGATGATGTTGAATCGAACGGCTGTTGCCGGGGTCGGCCTTGCCCGAGTGATGGCGCACTGTGGGGGCGATCCCGGGGCGGCCGTCCGGTACCTGGCGGGCGCCATCGCCTCGGCGCCCGAGGCCCCGGAGCCGTACGCGGTACTCGTCGACTTGTGGCAGGAACAACGACAGGGTCTGGCCGCGGCACTCGAGGGGGCCACTTCGCTGCCGGCGGTGTTGGCGCGGTCCTATGTCGCTTTTCTCGAGAACGACATGAACGTCGCGGTGATGGCACTCGGTTCGGTCACCGGCGCGCGACCCACCGTTGCCTGGGCCAAGGCTCCCTGGTTCGGTGACGCACGCTTCCTCGGCGCGGTGGGCGCAGAGGCGGTGGCCGAGGCGGTCATGCGGACCATGGACCACGGCCACGACCTGGACACACCAACGGTGCGGGGAGGGCTCCTTCCCTGGTTCGATGCCGTCGCCGTGGTCTGCGACCGCGAGCCGCTACCGGAGGCGATGGCCAAGATGGCGATCTTCCTGCGGGCATGTGGACTCACCGACGAGTCGTTCGCCCTCTGCGACCGCGCCGACTCGATGGAACGAGTCATGCTGACGGAGGTCGTACGGGCGGGCACATGGCGCAGGTTGGGTGACCCGGAAAAGACCGCGGCGGCGTTCCACCGCGCACTCGCCCTGGAGCCGGACAACTGGTCGCTGTACCTCGACCTGGCCGACCTGCACGCCGAGCAGGGCGATTTCGCCGCCGCGGCGCGCTTTGCGGGGGAGGGGATAAAGTACGGCCCGACGGAAACCACGCTCCGTGCGGCCGAGGCCGCCTACCGCGCCCGGCACACCGGTGAGCCGGACGCACTCCGCGACCTCATTGCCCTGGTCCCCCACCTGCCCAACGACTCGTACCGGGCACTGCTGATCGATCACGCGTGCGCAGGCCCCACCTTGCCTGCCGAGCTGATCACCGAGGCTCGTCGTCTCCTCCACGGCTGAGACACCGCTTCCGACACGGTGCGGGGCGGGAGCACGACCCTCGTCTACGGCGTGGACTTCGGGACGCGGGACGGGGTGACCTTCTTCTCCCGGACCGGGCCCGGTCCGGCTGAACCCGGCGGCGGCCTCGTCGTCACTTGCAACGGCGACGGCCCTGGGTCTGTCCCGGGTGGGGACGACGATCCCTCCGACCTGCCGGGCAATTGCGAGTACGCCGACGTGCATCCGCCTTCGCCGCGTCGAATGCCGGTTCGCGTCGGCCGCGTTGCGGATTCGACGCGACGCGACGCGACGCGATGGGACGCGACTCGACGCGGGCGGGCTCGGCGTCCCGCGCACGAAGCGCAGACAGGTGGCTCGACGTCCGGTGCAACCCTTCGGCGTCCCACTCACGTATGCCTATGAGATCACCGGAAGTCGTCGAGATGGCCGGTGCGCGGAGACATGGAGGCATGCATGAGGTTTCGCGACTTGCGGCGAGCAACGATCGGTAGTGGTTGGGTCAGAACGTGCCTGGCCGCAGCGGGCGTTGCGGCGCTGCTCGTGGTGCCGACGCCGGCGCCGGCCGAGGCGGCGGCGTCGGCGGAGGCAGCGGGCGCGGTGCAAGCCGGCTCGCACCGGGTCGCGTCGGTGCAGTACAACCTCGGCGATCGGGCATTCGTGCCGCCGCCGGTCGAGGCGGGCCAGTACCTGGGGGTGAACGAGCTTGCCGGGGTGGTGCATTACCCGACCGACCTGGCGCGCGGGCGCTTCCCGCTGGTGGTGATCCAGCATGGCCTGTGGGACACCTGCGCCGACCGCCCGGCCTCCGTCGACCTCGCGGCGGCGCTCAAGGCCAGGGACGCGGCCATTGCCGCAGGCGACACCGTCGAGGCCGAGCGACAGCAGAAGTTGGCCGACGTCGCGGGCGACAGGCTGCGCGGTTGGCCGTGTGCGCCCGGGGTACGGCAAATCTCCAGCAAGAGCGGATACGACTACCTCGCCCGGGACTTGGCCGCGCAGGGTTTCGTGGTGGTGTCGATCGGTACCAATGGCATCAACGCGACGTCGTTCGGACAGGCGCCCACGGTGTACCACGCCCGGGCCGCCCTGCTCAATCGGCATCTGGCCATGTGGCAACAGTTGTCCGCGACCGGTGGCGGCGAACTCGCGCACCGCTTCACCGATCCGCGCGACGGTAGGCCCCGTCGGATCGACTTCCGCGGACGGTTGGACATGGCGAACGTCGGCACGATGGGCCATTCGATGGGCGGCGGCGGGGTCATGCAGCAGGCCGCCGACCTCCGCCGGGGCAATTGGCCGGTGGGTGTGACGGTGAAGGGTGTGTTCGGTCTGGCGCCGACCAGCAATTGGGACAACGAGCCGGTCACCCACATCCCGTTCGCGGTGATGTGGGGCACGTGCGACGCGGTGCGCGGCGGCAACTACTTCGAGTGGAACGCCGGGCGGAACACCGTCCCGATTCACAAATTCACCGTACGCGGGGCCAATCACGCCTTCTTCAACACCCAGTGGTCGCCGAGCAGCGGCCAGGTCAGCGCGGAAGACGACGCGGTACCGGGCAGCAAGCCCGGTACCTGCCTTTCCCAGGACGACCGCAACCTCGACCAGATCCAGCTGACCGAGCCCGCTCAACGCACTCTCACGTCCGCGTACGCCTCGGCGTTCTTCCGTCGCTACCTCCACGGTGAGACCACGTTCGACCCGATCCTGGACGGTACGCGGCGCCCGCCGGGGGTGCCGGCCGACGTGGTCGATGCCCAGGTGAGCCGGCCCGGCCCGGCCGGCTGAGCACACGGACCGGCGGGCCGACCAGGAGCGGCCCGCCGGGTCCGGGTCCGTGAAACCAACCGCTCGCGCTGCGCCCGGCGCCCAGGGCCCGGCCCTGACGCAACATCAGGTGCGGGTCGGCAGTGGACGATCGACCACCGTCGCCCCCCATAGCGCGGCCGGGTCGCGTGGTTTGTCGCCGACCACGGCGAGGTCCTGCGTGAGCGGCGTACGGCGAGGTCGAACATGGATCGTCAGCCCGCCGACCCAGCCGGGGTGTCGGCGCGATTGCGTGGTGTTCGCTCTTGCCGACCGTCCGGCCCCGGCAAGACGTCGACGTCGATCGATCACGTGCTTCTCCGGTCGTTGCCTGCCTGGCTATCCCACGGCACCGATCGACACATCACAGCGTGAAGAGGCTCCCGACCTGCGGAAAAGCCGGTGGTCACGCCCCGGACTCGTTGAACCGTCAGCGGAGCCGGGCAGCGAGGCAGGCGTGTGATCACGTGTTTGCCGCAACCGCCTCTGCGGCCCGCTCGAGAAGGCGCTTTTCCTCGTCCGTCGTGAGCGGGACCTCCAGAACACGCAGCCAGTCGGCGAGTTCGCCGTCGCGGAGCGGGCGGTGCTCGGTGGGCGCATCGGCCCGGCGCACTGTGAGCGTGGCGTGGGTGACGGTGACATGCCGGTCGGGCAGGTGGCGGGTGACCATCAGCGTGCGCTTGAAGTGCGACTTCGGATGGGTGCTCGTGTAGTAGTGACCGATCTCGACGTCGACGGGCAGTACTGCCAGTTCGTCGGTGGAGTGCATCATCAGCCAGCTGTTGTCGCGCCGGCGGCGCATCTCCCACACGCCGTCGGAGTGGTCGACCCGGTAGCGCCAGCCGAGGTGGTCGTCCTGCGCGCCGTCCGCCAGCGGGATCGGGCGCAGCACGCTCATCCCGAATCCCGGGTCGCACAGCAGCCGTTGCCCGTCCAGCGCCACTTCGACGACCATGTGGGTACGGCCCTGCAGGCTGCCGTCCGCCGGGTCGCCGACACGCCCGAGACGGCGGCGTACGTCATAGCCCAGCCGCTCCAGTACGGCCGCGAAGAGCGTCGAGTGCTCGAAGCAGTAGCCGCCTCGGCCTCGGCCCACGAACTTGTCCTGTACGGCCGCCAGGTCCATGCCGCCGGGCCGCCCGAGGAACACGTCGATGTTGTCGAACGTGAACGTCCGTACGTGCGCCTCGTGCAACTCGTCCAGCGCCTCCCGCCCCGGCGTCCGCGCCGGGAGGCCGAGCCGCGCGAGGTAGCCGTCGAGATCGAGCCCGCCAACCTGCCAAAGATCGGTACTCACGCAGCCAGTCAACCAGTGCCCGGGTCCGGCCTGTCTGGAGGGTGTCGACGAGGAGACCGCGCGGATGTCACCGCCGAAGTAGTCGGCCCGGACGACACCGTCGACCTCGCGAGAGGCGAACGTGCTCGCCGCGTCGACTTCGCCGCAGCGCCGGATTGTCGCCGTTCGGCCGCCTCGAGGTGCGTGGATCGAGGAGGCGTCGAGGGTGCGGCGCGCGTTCAGTGGCCGGAAATGCTCGGCCGACATGGTTCGTTCGGCATCGCAGGGCTTCGCGATGTGCTGAAATGGGGCATATTGGCGTGAAATCGGGTCCGGTCAACGCGTCCGGGTGTGCTGCGACGGCCAAAAAATACCGTGTTGTAGGAAATCGTTATACCCGAGCAAGGTGGATGAAGCGAATATCTACTGCTACTCGGACAATTCTATCTTGACGTGGAACTCTCCGTGATGGGAATCTCGGCTCCCCTCATCGAGGGTCTTTTCGGTTCCGGGCGGACGAAACGGTCTTCCGGGCGAGCGTGTCGAGAGGTCTCGGCTGCGGCTCTCGTGCCGGGCGGCACGACGGATTCCCTGGGCCGCAACTTACTTCTGCCCAAGAGGTATCACCATGTCTTCGCCTTCCAAGGCAACGCGTTGGGCCACCGCACTCGCCGTGCCGCTCGTCCTGGCCGCCGGCACGGCGCCGGCCTTCGCCACCGGCGACACGTACACCGTAAACCTGCACCAGAAGCTCCCACTGACCGCCACCAGCGATGGGGTGGAGCGGGGTGAGTGCCCGAACACGATCCCCGCCGACAAGGACGGGTGGCACTTCGTGCTTCCCACGAACGGGACGGACTTCGTCAAGCTGACCGTGACCTTCCAGCCGGGCGGTCAGCAGGTGATAACCACCTTCGGTCCTCCCAGCGACAAGCACGCGTACGTGGCGTCGCCGGCCGGGGCCACGCTGACCTCCGCGGTCGCCCAGGTCAAGGGTGGCGAGGTGAAGTGGTTCAACCTCTCGCATGCCTGCCCGGCCAAGCCGCCGACAACGCCGCCGACCACCAAGCCCCCGACGACCAACCCGCCGACCACCGCGCCGCCGACCACTACTGTTCCCTCGACCAGCAAGCCGCCGGTCGACGGCACGAAGACCCCCGCGCCCGTCACCTCGTCGGCCGGTACCGGTAGTCCTTCATCGTCCGCGTCGCCGACCGCCTCGGACTCGGTGGCCCCGACGACCTCGAAGCCCGCGACGACCGGAGGCGGCGGCAAGTCGCTCGCGCAGACCGGCACGGTCGCGGTGGGCGGACTCCTAGCCACCGCCGCGATCCTGGTCGGCGGCGGCATCCTGTTGCGCAAGCGCCGGGGCAACCACGCTGCCTGACGGTCCGAATCGGGCTCGACCGTGAACGACGGACCCCGTCGATCGTCCCGTCCCGCCGAGCTGATACTCGGCGGGACGGGACGACGAACACCGATCACGAGGATTCGCCCGAACTACCGTGCCTGCCGCGCCGGATCCTTCACCGACGCCCCGCGCTTCGCCCCCGTGCGGGGCAGGTCACGTCACTGGGGGGCTCCGAAGTTCTGGGTCCAGCGGGGGCCGCCGGGGGCGAAGTCGACTCCCACGCCGATGTCCTTGAACGAGCAGTTGAGGATGTTGGCCCGGTGGCCCGAGCTGGCCATCCAGGCGTTCATCACCGCCGCAGGGGACGCCTGCCCGGCGGCGATGTTCTCGCCCGATGCGCTCCATCGGTAGCCGGCCGCGCTGATACGTCTGCTCGAATCGGCGCCGTCCGGATTGATGTGGTCGAAGTAGCCGCGTTTGGCCATGTCGTGGCTGTGCCCCTGCGCCGCGGCCTGGAGCTTGGCGTTGTCGGTGAGCGGCCCGCAGCCGTGCTTGGCGCGTTCGGCATTGGTCAACTCCACGACCTGCCGGGCGAACGGCGTCGCAGAACCGGCCGCGGTGGTGGCCGGGTGCGACGGTTTCGCCGTTCGCGACGTGTTCCGGGAGTCCGGGCCGGTTTCGCCCGGTGGACGCTGGGTGCCGGGAGCGGTGGTGGCCCCCGCCGGGGTGCTGCCGCCGGAACCGGACGGCGATGAGGCGGCCGATGGGGGATCGGTGCGTATCGGGCTGGGTGTGCCCGCCGTCGACACCGCTGCGGGACTGGTCGCGGCGACAGCGTGGGCGGGCGAGTCGCCCGACGCTAGCGCGGCGCTCTGCGAGTTGCGGTCGGCCGCCGTGCGGTCACCACCACTGCCGCCCACTGTTGCGGCCGCTGTCGCGACGGCCGCCACGGCCACCGTGATCGCCACCGCGCGGGCGGTGTTGTGCCCGCGCCGGCGGTGTCCGGACCCGGCCGCGCGCCGCCGGCCCGAACGGCGCCGCCTTGATGCGGTGCGGGAGTCGTTGTTCACGTACCTGCGCCCCTTTGCTGTGAGCCGGCCCGGAGCGGCCGACACATAGGAGACCGGGTGGCCGGAGAGGCATAACGAAAAAGCCGAGCCGATTTCCGAATCCGCCTCGGCCCCGCCGGTTCGGTGGAAGCGGCGCGGTCGGCCGTCGACGACTTGTGTTCGCGCGCGACACCGCGTTCGGAGTAGTGCCCCGGCTTTGCGAGGGTCCCGACGAGGTCGACGTCGACGTCGCCGGCAGTGTTGACGGCTGGGTGGGTCGCGCGTCGTGGTGTGACCCGGAGAACTCGCTATGACGGATGACGTCGCTGCCGACGTAGTCGGTGAGCACGACGGCCAAGCCGCCAAGCGTCCATGTGGCCACCGCGCTCCGCCGGTCAACCGGATGCGGGCCGCAGGTTGTTCATGAGCAGGCCGAGGGCGAACTCGAAGCGCTCGTGTCCGGTGCCGGAGATCAACTCGGCGGCATGGCGTCGAGTCTGCGGGAACTTCTCGGCAGGCAGTGCGGTGAAGCGGTCAAACAACTCCTCGCGGCTGAGTACCCATTCCTGGTCCTGGTGCCGGCGCCGTTGCCGGACCAGCGAGTACGAGCGGCGGATGTTCGAGTACGGCGCCGAGGCCGTGCGCAGCAGTCTCGAGAAGCTGCCCGCCTTCGCCCCCGAAGCGAACCTGTCCTGAGACCGGGATTCACCCTGCGCGATCGACCGGACCCGCCCGGTCGATGTGTGGCGAACCCCCGAGAACCCGGAGCAGGCCGTGGCCGCGATACTGGAGCCCGGCTTCAGTGCGCCGGTGGACTTTGATCTGTTACTGGAATCTAACAAATTGGCCGAGTAATTGACATTCATAATACCGCGAATATTTTCGCGAATACGTCGCAAAACCATGGTCGCCGTGCAGCGCCGGCCGCAGGCGATTTCGTGGGTCGCAGTGGGTGTGGCGGTCCTCGGATTTCTCATCACCATGGAGATGTTCGCCCGTCGCTACGGCCTACCGGGGCCGATCACCAGCCAGGCGCGCGAGGTGATATTCGCTCCCCGTTCGGGGCAGCTGCTGTATGCCGGGTTGACGTTGACGATGGTGGTGCTCACCTGGCGGCAACGTTTTATTGCGGTGAGTGCGGCAATCGGCATCGACATCGTCTTCTGGCTGGTGCGGTGGGTGGTCGACGCCAGGATGAACTACGGTAACGGCGCGTTGTGGGTGATTTTTGGCTGCGCGGTCTTTGCTCTCACGCGCCGCACCGGCCGGGAACGCGTCCTGATGCTGAAGGGCGCGGGACTGGGACTGCTACTGGTGGCAGGCCACAAGACCGGCGCTACCTGGCTGCTCATCACGTCGGAAACCCGCCCGGCTGTGCTCGACCAGTACGTGGCGACTGCCGATCACGCGCTGGGTGACCCGTCGTGGCTGGCCGGCCGGATGGTCGCGGCCACCGACCCGATCAGCTCCGATGTGCTCGGCACCGTCTATGGTCAGCTTCCGCTGGCAGCGGCCATCGTTGCGCTGTACCAACTGCGAAACGTAGTGGTCGAGCGCCGCTTCCCGGGCCATCACCTGGTGCGCACCTTCCTGGCCATCGGCCTGCTCGGGCCGAGCATCTACATGATCTTCCCGGTGGTCGGACCGGTCTTCGCCTACGGCCCCGACGGCGGGCCCTGGGCAATGGCCGACCTGTGGCCGAACACGCCGCCGCCGATCAGTACCCCACTCTCGATGCAGTTCGACGAGATCACCCCTCGCAACTGCATGCCCAGCCTGCACACGGCGTGGGCTACCATAATTTTCGTTCACTCTCGCAAGGGCTCGCGGTTTATCCGATTCGCAGGAACGTTCTGGCTGATTGCCACGCTCGCGGCCACGCTGGGATTCGGCTACCACTACGGCGTGGACCTCGTGGCCGGTGTGGTTTTTGCGCTCACGATCGAGACTGCAATGCGCTCGCTCGACCGGGGCTGGGACTGGCAAGGAATCTGTCTGGTCATCTACGGCGCGACGGTTTTCGCTGTGCTCCTGGTGTCGTACCGCTATCTGCCGATGGAGATGGCCAGATATCCGTGGGTGTTTGGACCACTGCTCATTCTGGCGATGACCTCGGTCATCTACGCCTATGCGCGGACCACCAATGTGTGGGACCCGAAGGCCGCGCCGGCGGAGCAGGTGGAACCGCAACTCCAACCGGCGTGATCGCTGTGCACCCGGTCACGTCACCACCGACCGTGTGCTCAGCGGTGGTTTCACGGCCCCTGGACGACTGATGCAAGGGGTCCCCGCGGACACGAGGTGAGGGTGTCCAGGCTCGGTGTGCGAACACGGAGACTGGACACCCTCGTTGCCGCACTCTACGCGCGGGTGCGGGTGCGGGTGCGGATCGACGATCGGTCGAAGGCTCCGCCGGAACTGCTGCCGGTGCGACCAGGGATCGGCATCGCCCCGAGGCTCGGCGACGCGAAACTCCCACCCGCCCCGCTGCTGGTTGCCCAAGCCCTCGCGCGGGCCCGGCTCTACGACGCGGAGCACGACCGGGCCCGTCAGTTGCAGCAGGGGCCGCTGCTTCGTGCCCTTCCCCCGACGCCGGCCCTCACCGCGGCGGCCCGCTACCTGCCCGCGACCGAAGGAACGGAAGTCGGCGGGGACTGTCCAAGGGGCCCGTGTCGCTGCGCCTGGTGCGCAGCCGGACCCTGATCTGCGAGGTCACCGACGGCATTGCCAGTCTGCGTCGGATCCGTCGTGCGGCGGGGACCGACGAGGATGGCCGCGGCTGCCGAGTTCCTTGCCGTGGTCGGCGACACGTCGGCGGGCCGAGACGCCGGGCACCTCGCTGCCCACGCGGGGCTCGCGCCGGTGCCGCGGGACTCGGACCGAGCATTGGGATGCCCCGCCCTTGGGGAGCGATCATCCCCCCCTTTCCCGACAACAGCCCCCGTCAAGGGCTTGGCGTCGTGGGTGCGCGTACCTAACATGTGAGCGAAACATGAGCGCGACTCATATTTAAGGGTTCCGTATGATCTCTCATCACTCCGAAGCCCGCCTGTGGTTGCTGAGCACGCCCGGCACCTCCTACGCCTTCCGGTTGGACGCCGACGACGTCCCCCGGCACGTGCACTGGGGTCGGCCGCTGACCCTGGAGCAGGCCGTCGTGATAGCGGCTGACCTACCCGCCGAGGATCCCGGCGGCGACGATCCCGGCGGTGAGGAGTACGCGGTCGAGGGCGCACTGCGCTTCGGGGCGCCGTCGCTGACCGTCCGGTTCGAGGACGGCGTCCGCGGCTTCGAGTGGAGGTTCGTCTCGCACACGGCCGAGGACGGCCGGCTCACGCTCCACTTCACCGACCGCGTCCGCTCCCTCGGTCTCGACCTGAACTACCGGATTCGGGACGGCGATGACCAGATCGAACGCTGGGCCGTCCTCACCGCGGACGAGGCCGTGGACGTCATGCGGTTCGACTCCGCCGCCTGGACACTGCCTGCCCGTGACGACTACCGCGTCAGTCATGTCGTGGGGGAGTGGGGCCGGGAGTTCCAGCTCCAGCGCGACCGGTTGCCCGTCGGGGAGACCGTGCTCACCAGCCGCCTCGGCATCACGGGACAACACGCCGGACCCTGGCTGATGCTCGACGCGCACGACGCCGCAGAGGAGCACGGCGAGGTCTGGAGCGCGGCCCTGGCCTGGAGCGGCAGCCGCCGGATCACCCTGCGCCGCGACCCCTACGGCCGCGCCTCCTGGACCGGCGGCTTCGGCCACGAGGGCCTGGTCTGGAAACTGGCTCCCGGCGAGAGCCTGGAGACCCCCGTCTTCACCGGGCTCTACGCCTGCGACGGCTTCGGCGGCACCAGCCGCCGCTGGCACGCCTACATAGAACGCCGGGTGCTGCCCGCCCGTCCGGCCGAACGCCCGCTGATCTTCAATTCGTGGGAGGCCACCGAGTTCGACATCACCGAGAAGCAGCAGACCGAACTCGCCGAGTTGGCCGCCGGTATCGGTGTCGAGGTCTTCGTGGTGGACGACGCCTGGTTCGGCGCCCGCACCAGCGACATGGCCGGGCTCGGCGACTGGTGGCCCAACCCGGACCGCTTCCCGGACGGTCTGAGCCCACTCGCCGACCACGTTCGTGCGCTGGGCATGGGCTTCGGCCTGTGGGTGGAGCCCGAGGCGGTCAACCCCGACAGCGACCTGTTCCGTGCGCATCCCGACTGGATCCTGTGCCAGGACGGCCGCGCCCGTACCCAGCGCCGTAAGCAGCACGTACTGAACTTCGCCCGCCGCGACGTCCGTGAATGGGCGGTCGAATGGCTGGTCAGGACGGTCACAGAGCTGGACGTCGTCTTCCTCAAATGGGACATGAACCGGCCCTTCAGCGAGGCCGGGCAACCCGGGGCCGCCGACCCCGACCGGGTGTGGATCGAGCACACACGCGGCGTCTACGAGGTGATGGACCGGCTGCGCGCCGCCCGCCCGGGCCTGTACCTGGAGTCGTGCGCGGGCGGCGGCGGCCGGGCCGACCTGGGCGTGTTGGCCCGCGCGGACCAGGTCTGGACGTCCGACAACACCGACGCCGCCGACCGGGTCGCGATCCAGCACGGACACTGTCAGATGCTGCCCGCCCGGACCATGGGCGCCTGGGTCACCGACAGCCCGAACAGCTTCACCGCCCGCCCGACCTCGATCCGGTACCGCTTCCATGTCTCGATGGCCGGAGCGATGGGCATCGGCGGCGACCTGCGGAACTGGAGCGAGGAGGACATGGCCTGGTCCCGGACGCTGGTCGAGCAGTACAAGCGGATCCGGCCCGTGGTGCACGGCGGTGTCCAATACCGCCTGGGGGACCACGCCGTGCAGTACCTCACCCGGGATGAGGTCGTCGTCTTCCGGTTCCAGCCGTCCGCGCTGATGCGCTCGGTTGCCCGCACCCGGCTCAAGGGTCTGGATCCCGACGCCCGTTACCGGGACGAGGCCACCGGCGCCGTGCACGAAGGTGCCGTCCTGCTCGGTCACGGCCTCCCGCCGCTGCTGTCCTTCGACCGGACGAGCGAGCTCGTCCACCTCGGCAGAGTGCCCCGATGACCCTCGCCCCCGTACGGCCCGAGGCCCTCGCCGAGCCGACCCGCAGGGTCGGTCCCGGCTGGGTTGTCCTGTACGTCCTGGCCAACGCCGGGATGTACATCCCGATGCTGGTGTCGACCACGTTCCTGATGCCCGAACAGATCGCCAGGATCGACCCGGACGGAAAGGTCGGCAGCTACGCCTGGGTCAGCGCGATGGGCGCGATCTCGGGAATCGTCGTCGCGCCGCTGGCCGGCGCGCTCTGCGACCGCACCACCGGTCGGTTCGGTCGCCGCCGGCCGTGGATGATCGCGGGCTCGCTGGCCTGCATGGCGGCGCTGGTCTGCACCGGCGTTCAGACGACGGTCGTCGGGGTCGCACTCGGCTCTCTCGTACTGTCCGCCGGCTTCATGATCATCGGTGCCGGGCTCGCCCCGGTGGTGCCCGACCGGGTCCCGGTCGGGCAGCGCGGCGTGGTGCTGGGCTGGGCCACGGTCCCGCAGGCGGGTGGCCTGATCGTGGGCGGGCTGTCGATCGGCCTCGTCGTCGGGTTCTCCGCGCAGTACGTGCTGATGGCCGCTTTCCCGCTACTGATCGTGTTGTTCGCGGTCGTCTCGCAGGACCCGCCGCTGCCCGGCAGCCACCGCGAGTCTTTCTCGCTGCGCGGTTTCCTGGCCGGCTACCGGATCAGCCCTCGCGAACACCCGGACTTCGTCTGGGCGATGGGCTCCCGGTTCGTCATGGGTCTGGGCTACGGGCTGGGCACGCTGTACTTGCCGTATTTCCTGGACGATGTCCTGCACTACGAACAGCTCTTCCCCGGCCAGTCCACCGAGGACGGCCTGCTCATCGTGATCGGCGTCAACTGCCTGGCCACGATCTCGACGGTCGTCCTCAGCGGTTGGCTCTCCGACAGGCTGGGCAGGCGCCGCATGCCGGTGTTCCTCGGCGGCGTCACCATGGCCGTCGCCGCGGTCCCGCTCGCCCTGTCGCCCACCTGGACCATGACGCTGGTCGCGGCCGTGATTCTGGGTTTGGGCTACGGCGTGTACCTGGCCGTCGATACCGCTCTGGTCACCGAAGTGCTCCCGGCCTCGGGGAACCGGGGCAAGGATATGGCGCTGGCCAACCTGATGACCTCCCTGCCGTACGTGCTCGTCCCCCCGATCGCCTCGGTCGTGCTCGGCGAACTGGGGGGTTACCGCTCGTTGTTCCTCTGCTCCGCGGCCATGTCCGTGCTGGGCGCGGCACTGGTCTGGAAGGTCACGAGCGTTCGTTAGCGGTCCGCGCTCCCGCGGCACGGTCGGATGGCGCCGGACGGTCACATCGGACGCGCGCGGCTCGGCGGGGGGCGGGTGCCGCGTTCGTGTAGGCAGTCGCCGCAGCGCCGTTCGTGTCCTTCGGCGGCCAAGCGTGTGTCATGCCACCAACGGTCAAGCGTGTCATGCCACTACCGTGTTGTCAGTGCACGGATTCGATCGTTCAGATAGCTGTTGAGGACTCGTTTGCACTCGGCGATCAGCCGGGGATCGCCCTGCGAATCGGTGAGGAAGGCCAGTTTCAGCAGGCTGTCCGCGCACTCCAGGGCCACTCGGACGACGATCTCCAGTTCGGCGTCGTCCCGAGCCCCGGTCAGGGCCGCGGTCAGTCCGAGCAGCCGTCCGGCGACCGCGGTGTTGTTGTCCAGGGCCGGATCGAGGGTGTGGTCCCGGCCCTCCGCTCCGAAGTCGACCACGCCGAACCCGGTGATCGTCCGACGCATGGTGACGAATTCGTCGACGGTCACCTCCACGATGCCCGAGACGTCTTCGGGCTGCTCGCTCTCCAGCCGGGCCGAGACCCGCTCGAGGAAGACGCCCAGGTTGCGGGCGGCGAGCGCGCCGATCAGCCCCTCTTTGTCGGAGAAGAACTGGTACAGGGTCCCGATGGGCACCTCGGCCCTGCGGGCGACATCCTTGGTGGTCAGCGCGACGTAGCCGACTTCGTCCAGGAGCTCGGCACAGGCGTCCAACAGCCGTTCGAATCGTTCGGCGCTGCGCCTTTGCACGGGCCGCCGGCGCAGCGTCCCCGAGGTGCGATCTTGATTCACGCTTCCATCATCCCATCGATCCGCACTAACATGAGTACTACTCATGTTTTGGAGGTTGATGTGGCGCTTGACCATCTGCCCGCGGACTTCATCTGGGGCGCCTCGACGGCGTCGTACCAGATCGAGGGCGCCACCAAGGAGGACGGCCGTGGCCCGTCGGTGTGGGACACCTTCACCGCCCGCCCCGGCGCGATCCGCGACGGGCACACCGGTGACGTGGCCTGCGACCACTACCACCGGTACGAGGAGGACCTCGCGCTGATGGCCGAGGCGGGCCTCACCGGCTACCGCTTCTCGATCGCCTGGCCCCGAATCCAGCCGACCGGCCGAGGCGATGTCAACCTCCGGGGCCTGGACTTCTACGACCGCTTGGTCGACGGTCTGCTCGCGCGCGGCGTGGAGCCCGTCCCGACCCTGTTCCACTGGGACCTCCCGCAGGGCCTCGAGGACGACGACGGCTGGCTCAACCGCGACACCGCGTACCGCTTCGCCGAGTACTGCGCCATCGTGGCCGACAGGCTGGGCGACCGCGTCCGGAAGTGGATCACGCTCAACGAACCGTTCATCCACATGGTCTGGGGCTACGGTCTCGGTACCCACGCGCCGGGCCGCACCCTGTTCCTCGATTGCCTGCCGGTCGCCCACCACCAGCTGCTCGGCCACGGTCTGGCGCTGAGGGAGCTGCGCGAACGCGGCCTTCAGGTGATGATCGCCAACAACTGCACCCCGGTCTGGCCCGCCTCGGACGCCCCCGGCGACCGCGCCGCCGCGCAGGCCTACGACAACCTGCACAACCGCCTGTTCAACGACCCGATCCTTACGGGCGCCTACCCCGACCTGTCGGCCTACGGCGCGGACGCCACCCTCGGCGGCTCCGTCCGGGACGGCGATCTCGAACTCATCTCGGCTCCGTTGGACGCGCTCGGCATCAACTACTACAACCCGACCCGGATTCAGGCCCCGACGTCCGAGGGCCTGCCGTTCGAAGAGGCCCCCATCGAGGGCTACCGCCGCACCGCCTTCGACTGGCCCGTCGTCCCCGACGGCCTGCGTGAACTGCTCGTCGGCCTCAAGGAGCGCTACCCGACGCTCCCTCCGGTCTACATCACGGAGAACGGCTGTTCCGTCGACGACGTCGTCACCGCGGACGGCACCGTCCCCGACCTCGACCGTATCGACTACCTGGACACCCATCTCCGGGCCGTCGACGCCGCTGTGGCCCAAGGTGTGGACGTCCGTGGCTACTTCACCTGGACCCTGCTGGACAACTTCGAATGGGCCGAGGGATTCCACCAGCGCTTCGGCCTCGTCCACGTCGACCACGACACCCAGATCCGCACCCCGAAGGCGTCCTTCCTCTGGTATCGCGACCTCATCCGCGCCCGGCGCGGCTGAACACCCCGCCGAGTTCGCGCAGACACCGTACGAGCTCCGGCGGATCCCGGACGTCCAACTCGCGCCCGAGCCGGATCGGCAGCAACGTTGCACGCCGAACGCCCGACGCGGAACGCGGGCCCGTCCAGGACTCGGCCCGCGGGTGCCGCAGGGGCCGACCGCACGCCCGGCTCGGTTCGCTCAGACGGGTGACTTCCCGCCCGGGTCTGGTGGTCGGCCGCCACGCGTCGGTTCTTCGTCGGTGGTGTGTGCGGTGTCGTACTGCTCGGCCTGCATGCGGCTTTCTCGACGTCCTGGTTGGTGATGTGGTGAACGCCCGTCGCGAAGGCGGTGATCGGCCGCGGCGGGCGGACGAGCGTGGAGCGCGCGGACTCCGAGCGCACTTGGCCATCGGCCACAGGGATTGCGGCGACTTCGACGAGGTCCGGCGGTTGGGCACCGTTGCCCTCGACGTCGACGACGAGCAGGCGCGGCCACGTGCCGAAGTCCATGCGTCCCTCCGCGGGATCGTCAGGCGGTGGGCCATCCGATGTCGGCGCGGCCGAGCCTGCCAGGGGTGGCGGCGCCGACCTGTCCTTTCGCGTTGCGGGCGGCCCACCGAGGCGCGTCTCGGTGACCCGCGGCGCAGAGTCCGAAAACCGAGTTCGACCATGGCGCGATCCCTCGATCGCGAGGCACCGACAGGGATCCCCGGGGATGAGGGCGATGCGGTGACCGGCACAGTGGTTGTCGCAAGGCTGACCGGGGACGTTCGGCGCTCTCCCCGCCGGACCGTCGCGGACCGACCCGTCCGCCTCGATCGAGCACACGCGGAACCTGATGTCGGTGATCGGGGGGCGAGCGCGCGGACCTCGGGAACCTGCCGGATGCGGCCATGCGTCCACCGTGACGCGGCGCCGGGCCCGGCGGCCAGGAAGTTCCACAAAATTCCGCGGGGAACACTCGAACGGGCTACTCCAGGGCATCGGTCGCGGCAGCGACGAGCGCGCGCGCCCGGGTCCCGTGTACGGCGGCGAGTTTGGTCAGTTCGGCGAAAGCCCGCACGCAGTCCTCGACGTCGCCGGCAGCGGTGATGTCGACCTCGGCTCTCGGCCACTCGATGGCGACCCGGTCCTCGTCGTAGACGGTGAACGACTCCACGCCCCGGATGTGTTCGCGTGCCGCGCCGAACGGTATGACGCCGAGCGCGACCTGCGGACAGGCCATCGCCGTGAGCAGGTGCCCGAGCGGACCGGCCATGGTCGCGGCGTCGTCGTACCGCTGCCTCAGCACCCGTTCCTCGATCACCGCGCGAAGCGGTGGCCGGGGCGGTGGAGCACCCGCGACCGCTCCAACCGGGCCTTCACCGCCTCCGCGACGTCGTCCCGAACGCCTCGGAAGCGTCGGGTCGATCCCAGGAGCGCGGCGATCGGGCCGGTCGGCGCACCCGCCAGGGCACGGTTACACCCTGCGCAGCTGAGGCCCGAGTACGGTGCGACGGCCGGCTTGGGCTCGGTGTCGGTCACGACGCCCCGCGGTTTCGAGCCAGGGCCCAAGTGATTCACGAAGCACGGCGCGCCTGGCCCGTTCCGGGGTCAGCGGCGCCGTGGCGGGGCCGGGGGAGAGGCGGGCGGGCCGGAGGGGGTCCGCTTCATGGTCGAGGCCACTCCCGGGCGTTCCTCGAACGCGGACGCCACCGTCGTGATGGTGGCGGGGTCCTTGAGTTTGATGCGGAAGGACTCCGGGAGTTGCTCGGCCGTCATGGCGTCGAGGAGGAGGGGGTTGCCGGCGTTCTGCGCGCGAAACAGCTCCCATGCCTGTCCCCGGTCCTCGAAGTACACGTGCTCGACCTGCGGCATGGCTTTGAGCGCGGCGAGGATCTCCTCGCGTTGGGCGTTGGTGACGGCGCCGCTCGAGCAGCCGCCCGTCTTCGGGTCGGAGACCCGGCACAGGAACACCGTCAAGTCCACCTTCCCGGCCCAGAAGTCGACACCCGGCGGCAGGTTGTCCGCGCCCCAGACGGGAGCCTCCCCGGCCCCGCCGTCGGAGCCGGGCCCGGCCGACCCCGCGACCGCCGAGGGGGCCGCCTTCGGCTGCTTCGGGTGTGCCTTCCCGTTGTCGCCGCCGGAGCAGGCGGCGGCCGTCGTGATCGACAGGAGCACGGTCGCGCATCGGATGGCGACCCCGCCCGTGCGGGATGTGTTCCGGTTGCCCATGCTCATCCCCCGATGTGAACGTGTCTGGTACCGAGCGTAGTTGGTGGGCCTCTCACCGGATCCGACCGCACCTTCGAAGGCGTCCCGGGTGCGCGAATTCGTGCTCCTCGACCGCACGTACTCGTCCCGCGGGCCCGCCACAGCCAGGTGCCGCAGGTGTCGGTGTCCAATAGGCGCGGACCGGGCCGGGCGGCGCGCACCGTGTGCTCTCATGGTTGCGCGCGGGCGCGCCCGCGCGCAGCAACGCGGCGAACGGCGGGCCGGGGAACACGTCTACGGCGTCGAGGACATGCTCACCGCAAAAGCGCGGGCCGCGGTAGAGGCGTGCGGTGCCGCGTCCGCATCGTCGTGCAAGGAGCGCCTGGCGGAGCTCGCCTCGCAGTGGGCCGCGGATGCGGGCGGTCGGACGGTCGACACCCTCGCCGTACGGCTGATCCATGCGCAGACCGTCGCGGCGGCCGGCGACGTGCTGCTCTGCCGGGAGCTGCTGCGGGAGGTCGTCGAGGACGCCTCCCGCGTCCTGGGCCGTGACCACGAGCTGACCCTGCGCGTGCGCGCCGCCGGCTCGACGCACGTGGCCGTCGGCGATGGCCGACGCGGAGCGGAAGGCCCGCGCCCTGATACGCGACGAACACCTCCGATGGGCCGCAGACACCGAACGCGTGCTCGGCCCCGACCATCCGCTCAGCGTCTCCGCCCGCCGGGCGGCCACAGCTTCGAACTCGTCGACGCGGCGCACGCCGACGCCGTCTGCGCCGCAGTGCGCGTCGTCACTTCGGCCACCAGTCTCGGCGGCGTCGAGAGCACGATCGAGCGACGCGCCGAACTCCTCGGCCAGGAACACGTCCCGCCCGGCCTGCTTCGCCTCAGTGTCGGGTGCGAACACGTCGAAGACCTGTGGGACGACCTCACCACGGCCATCACCGCAACCCGTACGCGTTGACGCGGACACAGGGCTCGTAGACATCCGCCCCCGCTCGTACGCCGCTCACGCCCTGGGCGAGCGGGGCCCGTTCGGCCGGGGAGGAGAACGTGGTTACGGCCAACCCATCCCGAGACGGCCTCGGGGTGTTCGTACGGTCGGAGTTGTGAGCGCACGTGGTGCGTGTACCACCTCGGTTGTGGCCGGCGCAGCCGATCTACTCCGTCCGGTGCCGGCGCACTTCGTTCTTGCTCATGAGGGCGTCACACGAGCCGTCGAACAAACTGATCTCAGTTCGAATCGCTCCGCAACCGAGTGGGTCGGCCCACGAAACCACCTCGTTTTCAGAGTGGTTCGAGGTCCCGCATGCCCACAGTCCCGGCGTCTTCCCGAAGGATGGCGCTTTCCTCGACGCGCCGACGGCGGCCCAACGCGGCAACAACCAGGGGAGCACTGCCATGCGCATTTCCAACACCACCCGTCTTCCGGGCGTCATCTCCGCCGTCGCGGTCCTCTGCTGCGCCGTGCCGTCCGCGGCGGCTGCCGACATGCACGATCACCCCCGCGGCTGTCGCATCCCGGGTCGAGAACTGCCACTGGGGACCGAAGGAATGCCCGCGCTGATCGACGTCGAGTAGGCGGCCTCGCGCCCCGGCTGCCCCGGCCGGACGTCGACTCACAACGCACGCACGTCCGGTCGCGACTCGTCCGACCCGAAGGGCCTGTCGTGCTGCTTCAACACCTGGGAAAACGACCATCCCCCCGGGGTGGGCGACATGCCCCCACCCATGCGATCCGGTTGCGCCGGAACGAGGAGATCGCGATGCATGTACCACCGGATCGCTACGAAGCGCGGTTCTCCGCGCTGAAAGGGAAACGTGGCCGGGGGCGGGTGAGTTCGCGTCGATCGGGTGTCAGACCGAGGGCGTGGCCCGTCGTCGTGGTGCGCGTACTGGGCGTCCTGTTCGCGGTCGGGACTTTGACCCAGGCGATTGTGGCGGGCCGGTTCGTGACCGGTGATGTGGATCTGCTCCGGGTCCACGGGGCCGTGGGCGGGTCGCTGGTCCTGTTTCCCATGGTGCAGATGGTCGCGGCCGTGCTGCTGTGGTGGTTCGGGCGTGGCCCCGTCTGGTACCTCGCCTATCCGCCTGTGCTGTTCGTCCTGGTCGTCACGCAGATCGGCGCGGGCGGCGCGCGCAATCTCGCCCTGCACATCCCGCTCGGGACGGCTCTCGTGGGAGTCGCGGCCTGGAATCTGACCTGGTCGTTCGGGTTTCGTCGGCATCGGGAGCCGACGATATGAGCCGATACTTGTCGCGTCGGGGATTCCTGGGGTTGAGCGGGGGCGTGGCCCTGTCGGCGGCGGTCGGTTGTTCGACGACCACGACGAGCGGGGAGTTGTTGCGCAGCCGGGCGCGGTTGCCCGAACCGTTCACCGTGCCGTTGCCGATTCCCGCGCAGGCGGTTCCGGTGGTGGACGGGTCGGGGGCGTCACGGTTCGAGGTGGTGCAGCGGGCGGCCGAGGTGGAGATCCTGCCGGGGACGCGGACCACGGTGTGGGGCTACGACGGGACGTTTCCCGGCCCGACGTTTCGGCTGCGGTCGGGACACGAGGCGGTGGTACGGGTGCGGAACGAGCTGGTGGTGCCGACGTCCACGCACCTGCACGGCGGCGTGACCCCGCCCGAGTCCGACGGCTACCCCACCGATCTGGTGATCTCCAAGGGTGGGTACAGCCCGGCCGTGAACGCCGTCCACCAGGCAACACAGAACGGCGGGCACGGCGGGCACGGCGGGCACGGCGGGCATGGGGCGATGGTGGTGCGCCCGAACCAGTGGACGACACACGCCCACACCAGGGACTACGTCTATCCGCTCGCCCAGCGGGCGGCAACGCTGTGGTACCACGACCATCGGATGGACTTCTCCGGGCCGCAGGTGTGGCGCGGCCTGGCGGGCTTCTTCCTGGTCACGGATGCGGAGGACGAGGCGCTGCCGCTGCCGTCCGGCGAACGCGACGTCCCGCTGATGATCTGCGACCGCGCGTTCGAGGCCGGCGGGGAGTTTCGCTACCCGGCGTTGGACCCCACCCTGATCGGGAGACCCGGTGTCGAGGACGACTTCATGGAGGGGGTCCTGGGCGACGTCGTCCTGGTCAACGGGGCGCCGTGGCCGGTGCTGGAGGTCGAGGCGACCAGGTACCGGCTGCGCGTGCTGAACGCGTCCAACGCCCGCCGGTACGGGCTGCGGTTGGACCCCGAACCACCGGACGGGAGCCCGGCGTTCGTGCAGGTCGGCAGCGACGGCGGCCTGCTGGAGCGGCCGGTGGGGCACGACCGGGTGCCGATCTCCCCGGCGGAGCGATTCGACCTGGTCGTCGACTTCGGTCGCTACCCCGTCGGCACCGAGGTGACGGTGCGCAACATGCTCGGCGAGACCGCCGGCACCCGCGAGGTGATGCGGTTCCGGGTGGTACGTCGGGCCCGTGACGAGTCCCGGATTCCCGAACGGCTTTCGGAGCCGAGGCTGCCGACACGAGGTGACGCGGTGCGGACCCGCGCGTTCGACTTCCGACAGACCAAACGCGCAGGCGCACGGATGTGGACGATCAACGGCCGTGTATTCGACCCCGACGAGCACCTCGCCGACCCGGCGCTGGGCACCGTCGAGTTGTGGCGCCTGTCCAGCGACTTCCACCACCCGGTCCACCTGCACCTGGCGCACTTCGCGGTCGTCGGTCGCGGTGCCGGCGCACCGGCCGCCACGGACGCGGGCTGGAAGGACACGGTGGATGTGCGCCCATACGAGACCGTCGAAGTCCTCGCCCGCTTCGACGGGTTCAAGGGCCGGTACATGATGCACTGCCACAACCTCGAACACGAGGACATGACCATGATGGCCAACTTCCGCGTCACGTAGCCATTCGTGCGCCCCGCACGCCGAACCACTACGGCGTGAGAACTTCCCGGTGGGGACGTGCACGACGACGTGGAGGGCCTGCTGGTGGGGACCGGGTGAGCCGAGATCCCGGCAGGGCGCCACAGCAAGCAGCAAGCAGCAAGCAGCAAGCAGCAAGCAGCAAGCGGCGAGCAGCGAGCAGCGAGCAGCGAGCCGCGAGCAGCGGGACGCGCGGACGCGCCGGCGCGACGAACCCGCACGCCGGCGCCCCGCGAAACGGGCAAGGTCGGTGGGAGTCCCGGCGCCTTCCCCCGCACGGCAACGGCCCGACCGCGCCCGAGCCCGCCGACCGGACGCGGTCGTATCCCGGTGCCGACGACAACCCGCCGACAGCGACCGCGAACCTCCTCGAGCGCGCACCGCCCACCCGCGACACCGACGCGCCCGGCGTTCACGGGTGTCCTGTTCGGGTTCAGGGGCTGGTTGGGGCGCGATCCGCCGCAACGCACGGCCTCACGCGATCGTCGGGGGTGTACCGGCAGGCGGGTCGGGGATCGTGGACCGGTCCCGGTCCGCGGCGATCCCGGCGGTGACGGGGACCCGGTCGGGCTCCACCCCCGCGTCGGGTGAGCTCTCGGCCGTGTCCCGATCGGCGGTCGGGCCCGCGTGCCGCAACATGGACACCGCCAAAGCCGCCAATACGAGCATCAGCGCCGCGCCGACCCCGCCCACCACGTTCAAGCCCGTCGTGAAGGCATCCCGCGCCGAGCCCAGTACGTCGTCCCGCGGCCCCGCCGGCAATCCTTCGGCCGCTGCCGTGACCCCCGCCAGGCTGTCGTGCGCGGCGTCGGCGACCCTGTCGGGGACACCCTCCGGGATCGACTCGTCCGTCCGGTCCCGGTACACCGCGGCGCCCAGGCTGCCGAGCACGGCGATCCCCAGCGCCAAGCCGAACTCCGTGCCGGTCTCCGCCACCGCGGCGGCCGAACCCGCCTCCTCCGCCGGTACCGATCCCACGATCAGATCGACGCCGAGCACCATCACCGGGCTGAACCCCGCGTAGAGCACGACGAATCCGGTCACCAGGAGCGGCAGCCCACCCGTGCTGTCGACCAGGGCCAGAAGCAGGTACCCCACCGCCGCGACGGCCAGACCACCGCCGAGCACGTAGCCCGGCCGCACCCGACGGGCCACGACCGTGGTCGCCAACGTCGCGGCGATCAACGCGAAGGCCGCCGGCAGCAGCCACATCCCCGCCCGCACCGGGGACAGGCCCTCGACAAGTTGCAGGTATTGCGTGACGAACAGATACATCCCGCCGAGCCCGCTCGCCGCCAGGACCGAGACCACCGCCGCGGCCCGGAACGTGCGGTTGCGGAACAGCCGCAGATCCAGGAGCGGATGGGCGAGCCGACGCTGGCGACGGGCGAAGACGTACCCGAAGACCGGGCCGACCACCAGCACCACCGCGGCGGACGTCTCGAAACCGTGTCCGGCCCACCGCTTGATCCCGTAAATCACCGGCAGAATCGCCGCGAGGGAGAGGACGACACTGACCACGTCGAGCCGCCCGGCCTCGGGATTCCGGTACTCCGGCAGCAACAACGGCGCGGCGACCAGCAACACCGCCATCACCGGCACACCGAGCAGGAAGACCGAACCCCACCAGAACGCGTCGAGCAGCAGACCGCCGACGACCGGACCCGCCGCGATGCCGACCGAGAAGCAACTCGCCCAGATCCCGATGGCCGAGCCCCGCTCCCTGGGGTCGGTGAACATCGTGCTGATCAAGGACAACGTGGACGGCATCAGCGTCGACCCGGCCACACCCAGGAGCGCGCGGGCGACGATCAACATCTGCGGCGACGTCGCGTAGGCGGCCAGCACCGACGCGGCCCCGAACGCGGCGGCGCCGATCACCAACAGCCTCCGTCTGCCGATCCGGTCACCCAACGTGCCCATGGTCACCAGAAACCCGGCGATCATGAAGCCGTAGACATCGGTGATCCACAACGTCTCGGCGCCGTCCGGACGCAGATCCGCGCCCAGTTGCGGCAACGCGAGGTAGAGGACGGTCACGTCGAGGGAGAGCAACATCGTGGGCAGCGCGAGAACGGCCAACCCGATCCACTCGCGGGGGCCGGCGCGAACACCGGACATCGTCGGACTGTGCGAAGACACGGGACATCTCCCAAGGAATCGTCATGCTGTTTCGGCAGCGCCCGTCTATGCGCCGCGCCGGGACGGGGTCGCGACGGGTGGGGACGAAGCAGGAACGGAGAACGAGGAGGCCGAGGCGCCTCTCCGACTCCGACCCCGCGAGCACCACACCGGCCGGACCGGACACCAATGTGCCGGCCGCGCCTTCAGGTCTCCTACCGGTTCGCTTCAGGTAGCCTCCGGGCGGCCGTGTGGCGCTCGCCGATCGCGTGCATCGGGCGCCCGCCCGCCCCTTGCTACGGTGGCGCCATGCACTTCGGGGTACTCGGGCCACTGGACGTCCGAACGGCGGACGGAACGCCGGTCAAGGTCCCCGACCTGAAGGTCCGGGCTCTGCTCGCCGACCTCCTCGCACATCGCGGCCGAACCCGGTCGGTGGACCGTCTCGTCGAGGATCTGTGGCGCGAGAACCCGCCCGCCAACCCCACCGCGGCGCTCCAGACCCGGGTCTCCCAACTGCGCCGTGCCCTGGAACGGGCCGAACCGGGAGGCCGCGATCTCGTCGTCACCCGCGCCCCCGGCTACGCTCTGCACCCCGCGGCCGACACGGTCGACGCGGACCGCTTCGCGGCCCTGGCCGCCGCCGCGCGCACCGCGGGCGACCCCCGGACGCGTGCGGGACTGCTCGCCGACGCGCTGGCCATGTGGCGCGGCCCCGCGTTCGCCGACTTCGCCGACGCCGAGTTCACCCGCTCCGCCGCGGCCGGCCTCGACGAACAACGCGTGGCCGCCCTCGAGGCGCAAGCCGAAGCCCGACTCGAACTGGGCGAACACAGCCTCCTCATCGCCGAACTCGCCGAACTCAGCGCTGCCCACCCACTCCGCGAAGGTCTGCGCGCCACGTACATGCGCGCCCTGTACCGCGCGGGCCGAACCAGCGAAGCCCTCGCGGTCCACGACGAACTCCGCGCCCGCCTCGCCGACGAACTCGGCCTGGCCCCCGGACCCGAACTCGCCGCCCTGCGCCAGGCGATCCTCACCCACGACGCCGAACTGCGGCCGGCCTCCACCCCCGTCACCTCCGTCGCCCGCCCCCGCGACAACCTGCCCGCAGCGCTCACCGACCTGGTCGGCCGGGAACAGGCCATCGACGACGTGCGCACACTCCTCGGCGCCGGCCGTCTGGTCACCCTCACCGGACCCGGCGGCGTCGGCAAGACCCGCCTCGCCGTGGCCGCCGCCACCCGCGTCGCGGACACCTACCCCGACGGCGCCTGGCTCGTCGAACTCGCCGGACACGGCCGCCCCGACGCAGACCCGCCCGCTGCGCCCGACGACATCGCCCACGCCGTCACCGCGGCCCTCGACATCCGCGACGACACCGCCGAGGCCCGACCCCACGCCGGCCCCTCGGACATCACCGCCCGCCTCGCCGCCGCGCTGCGCCCGCGCCGGCTGCTGCTGGTGCTGGACAACTGCGAACACGTCGTCGACGCCGCCGCCGCCCTGGTCGACCGCCTCCTGCGCGCCGCCCCCGAGCTGCGCATCCTCACGACCAGCCGGGAGGCCCTGGGCCTGGCCGGAGAACACCTGTGGCCCGTGCCGCCGCTGACCCTGCCCGACCCCACCGCCGACCCTCGCCCCGAGACCCTCGAACGCGCCGGCTCGGTACGGCTGTTCGTCGCCCGTGCCGCGGCCGCCGCGCCCGGATTCCGGCTCGACGCCGGCAACGCCCACGCCGTCGCCGCCGTCTGCCGCCGCCTCGACGGGATCCCGCTCGCGCTGGAACTCGCCGCCACCCGGGTGCGTGCCCTGGGCGTGCACGACCTCGCCGACCGCCTCGACGACCGCTTCACCGTCCTCGCCGCAGGTCGCCGCGTCGGGCCGGCCCGTCAACAAACCCTGCGGGCGATGATCGACTGGAGCTGGGAACTGCTCACCGCCACCGAGCGCGCGGTCCTGCGCCGACTGGCCGTACACGCCGACGGATGCACCCTCGAGGCAGCCGAAGCCGTCTGCGCCACGGACGCGGTCCCCGGCCCCACCGTCGTGCAGGCTCTCGCCCGCCTGGTCGACCGATCGCTCGTGGTCGTGGCCGAAGGTCCCACCGGTCCGCGCTACCGCCTCCTCGAATCGGTCGCCGCCTATTGCGTCGAACGTGCCCGCGAAGCCGGCGAGTCGAAGGATCTCCGCCGCCGCCACGACCGGTACTACACGGACCTGGCCGAACGCGCCGCACCCCACTTGCACGGACACGGTCAGCGCGCCTGGCTCGAACGCCTCGACACCGAGACCGCCAACCTGCGCAACGCGCTCGACAGCGCCCTGTGCCACCGGGCCGGCGAGATCGCCCTGCGCCTGACCAACGCGCTGGCCTGGTACTGGTTCCTGCGCGGGCGAACCACCGAAGCCCGCCGGGCCCTGAGCGCCGCCCTCGCGCTGCCCGCCACCGACGCCACGGCTCGCGCCCGAGCCCGAGCCGGGGCCTGGTTGGCCGGGCTCGAACTCCAGGCCGGCGCCGCCGCCGATCCGACCGGGCACATCGACACGGCCCTGCGCGCCTTCGACGGTGGGCACGACCCGCACGGGCGAGCCAGGGCTCAGTACTTCCTCGCCTTCGCCACCAGCGGACTCGGCGACCGAAGCGTCGTCCTCGACCATCTGCGCGAAGCCGGCACCGCCTTCCGCGAACTCGACGACCCCTGGGGCATCGCCTCGGCGCAGGCCGCCCTCGACGAGGAGGAGCTCATCCGCGGCGACGTCGCGGTCTTCCGCCGCAGTTGTCGCGAGAACGTCGCGCGATTCCACGAACTGGGCGACCGATGGGGCGAACTACGCGCCACCGACTGCCTCGGCATGGCCGTCGAGGTCGTCGGCGACTACGCCCAGGCCGCCCGCCTGCACCGCGAGGGACTGCGCATGGCCGAGGATCTGCGCCTATGGCCGCAGGTATCCCACAAGCTGGCCCAACTCGGCCGGATCGCCCTGCTCACCGGCGACTTGGAAGCGGCCGACGAATTCCACGAACGGGCGCTGCGGCTCGCCGCCGAGCAATTCGACCAACGCGCGGAGCAGTTCGCCCAGGTCGGCCTCGCGCTCGCCGCCCGGCGGCGTGGCGACCATGCCACCGCCGAGCGGCACCTGCGCGTCTGGCTCGACTGGAACCGCCGGCGAGACGGCGACCCCGGGACTGCGCTCATCCTGGCCGAACTCGGATTCCTCGCCGAACAACGCGGTGATGCGCGGGCCGCGTGGGACCTCCACCACGAGGGCTATCTCGCCGCGCGCGGCCTCGCCGACCCCCGCGCCGTCGCCCTCGCCCTGGAGGGTCTCGCCGGCGCCCACGCGATCGCGGGCCGCCCCCGGGCCGCGGCCCTGCTGCTCGGCGCGGCCGAGGCGGCCAGGGAGTCGGTCGGCGCACCGCTGCCGCCGGCCGAACGCGGCGACGTCGACCGGACCAGCGCCGCCGTGCGGACGGTCCTGGACGACGCGAGCTTCGCCGCGACCTTCGCGCGCGGCCGCGGCCTCACCGCCGAGGCCGCCGTCACCGACGAAGCCGGCGCGGGGCCGGGATGAGGATTCGGCTCCGCCTCCGGGGTGCCCTATGGCAACGACCCCAGCGAGCCCGACAACGGTCGGATCGACCACCCGTTGTGCCCTCGTGGCCTGTACTTCACCGACGACGCCGGAAACCTGTACCCCGTGGACCGGCTGCCGGCTGAGGCAACGCCGCCACGCTCGCGATCCTGAACACGGAGTCCTTTACGGAGCGCACCACCACCTGAAGGCGCGGCCTGCCCGGTCGGGTGCGGATGCTTGCGTCGTCCGGGTCGCCGGGGGTCGCCGGGGGTGGCCGGGGGTGGCGTGGGTCGACGTCCGGGAACGAGGCGAACCAACGCTGTGGGTCCTCGCCGGGGGTTCGGCGGGTGATGAGCAGGTGTCGCCGGCAGGCGTTCCGCTGGTAGGCGGTGGGGGCGGTGGGATCGGCGGGGAGGCCGGCGGCTTCGTTGGCGACCGGGTCGGGGTCCTCGTCGAGTGTGGCCTCGGCGTCGGGGAGGGCCAGGGCGTGGTGTTCCGCCGGACAGCGGGGAAAGAAGCAGGCCGCGTTCGGGGTCGGCGATCAGGTCGTCGACGGCGGCGGCCATGTCCCGCCGCCACGTAGTGCCGCCGTCCCACGGAATACGGCGCACGATGCCCACGAAATATTCCGACCGCTGCTGAAACAGTGACATGCGTCACGAGTACGCGAGTGGCCACGGAAGCATTGCGCCCTCTGAGCCTCGCCTACTTATCGTGCTTTGTCCGACTGGAGGCGACCAGTCCGCTTCTCGGTCGAATTGAGCATCCCGGCGAACGGGATCCCATGCGTCATTTTCGATGGCCATAGGCGTTTCCGATTGCCGATTACCAATTTCGCACCACCCGGTGACCACTCCACAGGCATGACTGTCCGCCTCGAGTCAAGTCTGCCGTCCGGCTCCGCCTCGCACGCGGGCGCCGACACTTGCGAGCCCGTTCCCGGACTTCCAACAATGGCGGCCCGCCGGCGTCCGACAGCCCCGGAAACAGGACGCTACGCCGAAACCAAGTGAGGTCACGCATGCGGAAGCACCGTAGAACGCAATACAAAAAGAAGATGGCCATAGCCGCCGCCACCCTGGGCATCATCGGCGTACCCACCGCCGCCATGGCCTGCATAGCCCAAGGCCCGGGCGCGTCGAAGAACGTCGCGGGCGCGACGAGGAACGTCGGCAACCAGAGCACGCACCCCTCCTCCAGCCGACCCTTCCCCGGCACACCGGTCCCCAGCTGGACGGACAGTGCGGCCGATCCGGCCGGGGGAACCCAGCCGACCGCGAAGACCACTCACACTCCGCACTGGCGCAAGCCCACCTGGACGACCAAGCCCCACACCGCGACGACACCGACACAGCCTGCCTCGACCCGGCCGACGAACCCGCTCGGCAAGCCGACCACCGAGGCAAGCAAGCCCCCCACCCCGACGAAGCCGACCACGCCGGCCGATACGCAGAGGCCGACCGCCCCGGCCGATACGCAGAGGCCGACCGCGCCGGCCGACACGCAGAAGCCGACTACCCCGGCCGACACGCAGAAGCCGACCACGCCGGCTGAGACGCAGAAGCCGACTACCCCGACTGACACGCAGAAGCCGACCACCCCGGCCGTTCCGCCCTCGGGTCCCGCCGCCGAGGTGGTGAGTCTCGTCAATCAGGAGCGCGCCAAGGCAGGATGCTCGGCACTCACCGTCAACACGAAACTGACGGCCGCCGCCCTGCAACACAGCCAGGACATGGCCGCCCACGCCAACATGTCGCACACCGGCTCCGACGGCTCCGACCCGGGCGAGCGCATCACCCGCGCCGGCTACACCTGGACGACCTACGGCGAAAACATCGCCCACGGCTACAGCACGCCCCAGCAGGTCATGACCGGCTGGATGAACAGCCCCGGGCACAGGCAGAACATCCTCAACTGCGCCTTCAAGGAGATCGGCGTCGGCCTCGCGGGCCCGAACTCCTACTGGACGCAGAACTTCGGCACGGCCCGCTGACACCGCCGGTCCGCCAACACCGCCGGCCGGTTCCCAACTCCCACAGCGCCGGCCGGCGGACGCGGATCGCCCACGGCGCGCACCGCGGCGCGCCGCACCTCCCCGGCGCCCCACCCCCGCCCGGCACGCCGCTCCCGGACCTCGGGCCGGGAACCACGGAAGTCCCATGTCTGCCACGGCTTGGTCGGGATGAGCCGATTCGGCGCCGCAGATCCTCCGAGGGCCGCCGCAGGTCGTCGGCGGGCGGGCGCGCGATGAAGAGCCCCGTGGGGGCGGCGATGACGATCCAGACGTCGGCCGTCTTCGGACGGCGGCACGTCCGTGGTGGGTGGTGGAGCGTGATGGTCGATGGTCGATGCGGGAGTGCGGGCGGCGCGATACGCCAGGCGCCAACCCGAACGACGGTGGGCGGTCGGCGAGTTCATGCGGGCCCTGGCGGGCCGCCATGCGAGCACCCGCCCCGACACGCTCGACAGCGGTCAGTCCTGACCGGGCGGCGCGGTGACCGTTTGCTGAAGGAGCCGCAGGAACCTCGCGTCGGTGAGGAGCAGCAGTGGTCGTCCCTGTGTGGTGCACTCGGCGGCCTGCCACTCGCGCGTCCAGGTGGCGGGGTCCGCGTCGGTCCGGTCGCGCAGCACGTCGACGCAGAATCCCTCGAGGGGCAGCGTCCGGCGCAGCAGCAGCGGTGACGCCGCGAAGGGGTACACGGCCAGTTGTCTCTTGGACAGTCCGAGGTGGCCTTCGGGCGGCTTGGGAAAGGAGGGTCCGGAGCCCGGATCCCCGATGGCGTAGCCGCGGGCCTGCACCTCGTGTCCCTGGTCGAAGGCGGTCAGCTGTTTGGCCCAGTGTTTGTCCTCGTCGACCTCGAGAAACCTTCCGAGCGTCGCGGCGAGTAGCCACCCGACCAGTTCTTCCACCGGCGTTCCCTTCCCCCGACCAGGTTCGCCACTGTAACTCGCAGGACCCGCAGGGACATCGGAGAGTCGTACGGTGCGGACGCGAGACGGCCGTCGGCGACGTCCGGACGCAAGTGGAAGGGAGCCGGAGCCGCCCACGCGGGAAGTCCCGGACGCAAGGCCGAGGTTCCCTCGTCCTATCCAACCCGGGTCACACGAAGCGACCGCACGCCGTGCGGGTGACGCACACCTCGCGGTGTGTCGCCGCGTGTCCGGTCGACGCATTGCCAACCGACGCGTGTCGTGTCGGGGTGGAACGGCCGTGGCATGGCGGCCCCATGGCGGATCGTGTCGGGTCGGCTGACGCCGCCGTGGGGTGGCGGGGCGTCCGCGGCGGGCCGATGCCCGTGTCGTGTCGTGTCGGGTGAACCCGTCACGTCGTGGAATCCGCTGCGCCGGCTGCGGATCCGCCATCACGCCACGTCGGCCGTCCCAGACGGCGACCCGTCCGTGGCGGGCGGGCGGGCGGGAGTTCGGATCGTGTCGCTGTGCTGCCCGGAGGACGCGTGGGGCGAAGTAGCGGGTGACGTGCGCGGCACCGTGCGACGGCGCGGGGGCGGTGCACCTCCGCCGTGACGTGCGCGGCTCCCTGCGTCCGCGCGGGCACGGTGTACCTCCGCGCCCCGCTCAACGGCCCTCCCTCGGCGCCCCGGGGCGGCGGTGACCTGCGAGGGTAACGAGAAGCGTTACCCGGGGTAACACGCTTTACCCGCCTGCGTGTCGGGCGCGTCGGCACGAAACAGCATGTGTGGAAGGCGATGTGGCTCGGCGGGCGCAGCGGAGCCGGAGTTGAAAGGAAACCCGAGGCAACGCGGCGGCCCGGCCTACGCGGTCGGCGGAGACGACCCATGCCTTGAAGCCCGCCTTCACGATGGTGTCACGCCTCAACTCGACCGCGAACTCCAACTCGATCGGCCCACCGCGAACTCCACCGCCCGTGCCCCCGCCCCGGTCGCCTGCGCCACGGCTGCCGGCAACTCGTCCTGCAACGCGGCCACGGCGTCCGCCAGTTCGATCTCCACGACGATCCCCCTCGTGACACTGCCAGGAAGGCACAACGGTGGAACCGGGCCGCGTGGCGTGTCCGGCGAAGACCCGCACCGGTACACACCCGCGACACCCGGGCCCACAAGGATGTCGGGGCCCGAGGATCCGGCGCGGTCACCCGTTGCCGAACCGCGTCCACACACGTAGGTGAGTGCCCCGGTCAGTAGGCCAGTGCGGTCATGTGGTCGAGGTGGTGGGTGGCGACGTCGTGGGCGGCTTGGACGAAGGCGGCGACGGCTGCGGATCGCGAGGTCTCCGGCCAGGCGACCGTGACCGCGCTGGGGCTGAGGCCGGTGACAGGCCGGTATGCGATGTCCGGGCGCTGGTGCCGCTTGGTGGTGGAGAGTGACAGGAACGCCACCGCCTGGCCCAGCGCGACCACCTCCAGGAGTTGCTCGACGCTCGCCACGAGCGGCCCCTCAGGAGTGTCGGCCGGCGCCAGGCCTGTGTGGCCATCGCCTGCTTCCGCTCCGTCGCATCCTGTGTAGTAGGCGGTGGTGGAGGGGGCGGCCCCTTTCCAGCGTGGGATCGGTTCGCCCCTGAGGTCGGTCAGCCGCAGTCGCCGGCGTCCGGCCAGGCGGTGCGCGGCGGGGAGAACGGCCAGTCGCGGCTCGACCACGAGCGTCTGGGTATCCAGCCCTCGATCGTCGAACGGGCTGCGCAGCAGCGCTACATCGGCACGGCCGTCCCGCAGCATGGCGATCGGCTCTCCGCTGCCGCCGACGACGACTTCAGGCGGCGGCAGATGCGAACCCGTTCCCCGATAGGCGGCGAGAATCTCCCGCAACAGCCCGGCATCGCCTCCCGGCTTGACCGCCACGACGAGCTGGGGTGTCGGCTGACCGGCCCGGCGTGCACGCCGGGCCGCCGCCTGCACCGCGTCGACCGCGATCCGGGCCTGGTCGAGCAGCACCTGACCGGTGGTGGTCAGCCTCACCTGCCGGGTCGTGCGCTCCAGCAGGCGTACACCGAGCCGGGATTCCATCCGAGCGATCGCCTTCGACAGCGGGGGCTGCGCCATCCCCAGGCGTTGCGCGGCCCGGCTGAAGTTCAGTTCCTCGGCGACCGCGATGAAGTACCTCAGCTCCCGCACCTCCAGCTCACTCATATCTGTGGACTATAGATCCAGAGTCTTCCGGTCTTTCCCTGCCGCCCGTGGATGAGGGGAGGCTGGGTGCCATGACGACTTCGCAGAAGACTGCTCTGATCACCGGCGCAAACAAGGGCATCGGCAAGGAAACGGCGCGCAGGCTCGCGGCCCTGGGCATCACCGTGCTGATCGGCGCCCGCAACGCCGAGCGTGGCGAGGCGGCGACCGAGGAGCTTCGCGCGGGCGGCGCCGACGTACGGTTCGTTCCGCTGGACGTCACCGACGAGACCTCAATCCAGGCCGCCGCCAAGCACATCGACGCCACGTTCGGCCGCCTCGACATCCTCGTCAACAACGCCGCGATCGCCGCCGGACCGCAAAAACCGAGTGAAACCCCGGCCGCCACCGTCCGGCAGGTCTACGAAACCAACGTATTCGGCGTCATCGCGGTGACCCACGCCATGCTCCCCCTGCTGCGTCGCTCCGCGGCCGCACGCATCGTCAACATGTCCAGCGAACTCGGCTCCCTCACCCACCTGGCCGACCCGGGCAGCCCGTGGTCCGCCTACTCCTCGATCCTCCTCCCTTACTGCACCTCGAAGAGCGCGCTGAACGCGATCACCGTGCTCTACGCCGATGAACTGCGCGCCGAAGGAATCCTGGTCAACGCGGTGAGTCCCGGCTACTGCGCGACCGACCTCAACCGCCACACCGGGATACGCACGGCGGAGGAGGGCGCGGCCGTCGCGGTTGACCTGGCGACGGCGGGCGAGGATGGCCCGACGGGCGCCCTTCTGGCCGAGGACGGGCCGATTCCCTGGTGAGACCAGCCGCGCCGTCTCCGCCCGAAGCCTGCCGGGGTGTTTTTCAACCCCCGCCGTGACGATCACTGACCTCTTGCGCGGCGCCCACTCCCACAGGCCTGACCGGCTGCGGATACTGCCGTCGCGAGCGAGGGTGTACTTCGTCCCCGTGCTGGGACCGTTCGGGCATGTCGGCGCGGGCTTGGTCCGGCGGAAGTCGACTCGCGGTCCGGAGGGGTCGGCGGTGTTTTCCCATCGGAGAAGGCGCTGCGTGACCTGCGTCGGCGGATCGGCATCGCCCCGTTGAAGGCGCTGTTCGAGACGCCGGCGGTCCCGCTCGCTCGGCCCACACGCAGTGTCGGTCGGGGTACGAACTGCCAGCGCCGATCTCGCCGCCTGCGGTCCGGACCGGCCCCCCAACAGTCGTCGGCCGGACTACGATCCAGATTCAAGCCTGCTGAATCCTTGGAGAAGACGCATGGGTGATGTGAGCACCGGCGCTGAGACCGACACCAGCACCAGCGCCAACAAAGTGGTCGTGAACAGGGCGATGTCGTTGGACGGCTTCATCGCCGGTCCCGGCCACGCGATGGACTGGATCTTCGAGCACCTGTCCGACGACATGTTCCCGGAGGTCATGGCGGCCACGGGAGCCATGCTTGTCGGGCGGGGCACGTACGACGTCGCCAAGGGCATGTCCGACGAGGACACCGCCTACGACGGCGGACCACAGTTCGTCCTGACGCACAAACCTCCCACCGAGCCGGACCCCACCGTCACGTTCCTCACCTGTGACATCGAGGAGGCCGTCGCCACGGCCCGCAGTGCCGCGGGCGGCGGGAACCTGGAGATCCTCGGTGCCGACGTCGCCGCCCAGTGCCTGCAGCGCGGACTCGTCGACGAGGTCCTGGTGTACGTCCTGCCGGTCCTGCTCGGTGACGGTGTCCGCTTCTCACCCCCGGGCCTCGGCAGGATCGACCTGGAACCTTTCAGCACCATCAGGTCGGGCGCCGTGACGATGCTCCGCTTCCGCGTCCGCAAGGAGACAACCGATTCCGGGAGTTGACACCAACATCCGCGGCCGACTGCTCCCTACTGGGGCCCGACGCGCGGAACCGCTCCGGCGCAGCGTCCGATTCCCGGCGTTCATGGACGTTGATCCGGCCCGGCTCCAGCAGCAGGGCTCCAGCAGCCCGGCTCCAGCAGCCGGGCTCCAGCGGATCGGCGCCCAGCGTGAAATCCACGCAGCCGGGGCGGCGCGGGCGGTTCCGATGACTTCGACATCCGGCGTCCTTGCGACGCGAAGTCGGATGGTCGGTGAGAACCACGACCCGCCGTCGAAGCCGTCCTACCAGCCGTGGACCGCAAACGGTTCGCCCCTGCGAGGGCGTTGAGTCCGCTTCCGGTGGGTGGTGCCTTGGTCGTGAGGACCGGAGCGGGGTCGGATATTCGGTGTTCTGCGCGGCCCGTGAGGACGCACGATGGTGCGCATGACTTTGGCCACTCCCTCGCTGCACACCGCTCGCCTGCGACTGCGACCCTTCACCGACGCCGATGCGGATCTCCTCTTCGCGCTGCACAGCAGCACCCTCGTGATGCGCTTCTGGGATTCCGCACCGTGGATCGAACGGGCCCGCGCTGACCGCTTCATCGCTGTGTGCCGGAAGATAGCGGACGAAGGCGCCGGGGCGCGGGTGGCCATCGACCGTGCTTCTGACGGGGCGTTCGTCGGCTGGTGCGGTCTGACCAACTGGAATCCGGACTTCCGCAGCGCGTCGTTGGGGTACTGCCTCGACGATGCTGTGTGGGGCCACGGCTACGCGACGGAAGCCGCGCACGCCTTGCTGCAGTGGGCATTCGACACACTGGACCTGAATAGAGTTCAGGCCGAGACCGATACGCGCAACGTGGCATCTGCCCGGGTCCTGGAGAAGATCGGATTCGTGCGTGAAGGGACGCTGCGGGAAGAATGCATCGTGAACGGCGAGGTATCCGACACGTGGGTGTTCGGGTTGATCAGGCGAGAGTGGCGGCCGCCGACCGTGCCGATCCCAGCCCGCTGAGAGGCCGTTACATCCGTCTCTGGTACAGGCCGCGTCCGGGCTGAGTGAGGACGCCTTGGCGGGCGAAGCGGCCGAAGCGGCCGAAGCGGCCGAGGCGGGAGCGGGTGATGTTCACCGTGGCGTTCGCCCAGCAGGATCGCGTCGTCCTCGCGGTCGAGGATGAGCGTGACGTCGATGACGAGCGGGCGTGGCGCGGGAGTGTCCGCCGACTGTGGGTGGGGATAGGGGAGGCGACGGGTTCTTCGGTCTCCGACGTGGTTGTCGGGACGATCGAGGTGGTCGTTCGGGGATATTTCCAGGTCGCCTCTCCTTTCCCGAACAGGGCGCGGCTACACGGCCGTTGTGCTCTGCGGGGCCGGTGGAATCGTCGTGCTCCACCGACCGCGGGAGATGTTCATGGTGCCGTCGGGGGCGATGGTCACACCGGCCCCGTACTCCGGGAGCCCTCCGTCGGAGAGCCAGCGGTGGCGGATGTCGTCCAGGGCGTCCCACAGGCGTCGTGGGCCGGCTTGGTGGACAGTGGGGGCTTCGCCGCGTCGGCCGGTGGCTCGTGCCCACGAGCCGTCCTCGTGGACCATGACCGCGGTGCGTACGCCGTCGGTGTCCTCGTCGTAGCCGTGTTCGATGCCGGGGGCCGCGAGTGCGAGAGCGGATCTCAGTTCCCAGGACTCGTCGACGCGGACGACGGGGTATCGGCCGGTGGTGACGTCGTCGGCGTCGGCGGTCCAGGCGGGGCCGGTGTCGGGTGAGGGCGGGTAGTCGTCTCCGGTGCGTGTCGCCATGAAGCCCGCGCGGTCGGGAAGGACTTGGCCTTTGGCCCCGCCATCGGGGGTTTTGTCGGCGGCGATGATCAGACCGGTTCCGGCAAGGTTGGTGACCAGTCGGCCGCCCTCCTTGAGGTTGGCGAGCCAACTTGAGGGGATGCCGGGGAGGCCGACGGTGGACACGATGCGGTCGTGGCGGCCGGGCAGGGGCCCGGTGATGTCGCACACGAGCATCGTGGGGGCGGCTCCCACGAAGGCGAGCCGGCCCCGGGCCGCGTCGACCAGGTGCGGATCCACGTCGACGCTCGTGACGTGACCCTCGCCCAGGCGGCGGGTGAGCAGGGCGGTGCCGTAGCCGGTGCCGGTCACGCACAGGACGTCGTTCCCGTCGTCGATCAGGGCGTGGCGGTACATCGCCACGATCAGGGTCGGCAGTGTTGAAGACGAGGTGGGCAGACCCGTGGGGTGGTCGTCTTCGGCGGCGTGGTCGGCGTGCAGGGGGCCGATGCGTGTGACGAACGTGCGGTCCTGGTACAGGCGCTGCCACAGGTCGGGGTGTGCGGCACCGTCGCGCAGGGTCCATCCCCGGTCGGGGATGTACTGCCACCAGCGAGGCGCGAATACGTGGCGGGGTGTGCCGGCGATCGGCTGGTGCCAGCGCGAGGAAGGGCGCGTCACCCGTTCGGCCAGTGTCGCGGCGTGGGTTCGCCAGTTCATGGGGTCCTCTTTCCGTGCGACGGCCCGAACGGGTCGATGCCGGACGACGGTTGGCAGGAGTCTTCGTTGGATGTGCACGTCTGGGGCACGCACGCTTCGCCGCCCGGGGCGTCGAACGGGTCGATGCCGGGCGAGGGTTGGCAGGAGTCTTCCTTGGGCGTGCAGGTCTCGGGCGCGCAGGCACTCGCGCGCGGCGGCGGAACGCGTTCGGCGATGGCCTGCCAAGGCCGGCTGTGGAGGATCGTGGTAAGGGGTGAGGTGTGCACGTTGCCGCCGTTGCCGAGCCCGGCGGACATGGTGCAGCCTGCGACGGTTCCGTCGGGCAGGGCCGCGGCTTGTCGCCGGGTGCAGTGTCCGCACAGTTGGGACGCGACGTCGGTGTCGCCTTCGGCGGCGCGGCCGATGGCACGTTGATGGTCGATGCCGATGCTTTGCACGCCCATGGCGCGCAGCATCGCCTCGGCCTGGGCGATCCGTTGGTCGTCGCGGGTCCTGATGATGCCCACGCGCAGGGGGATGGCGAGGCGGAGGGCCTTCGCGATGTTGTCGACGATCTTTCCGTGGGATCCGTGGTGGGTGATCGCCCGGTGTTCGGCGGGGTCGTCGCTGTGGAAACTCGTCGCCAGGGTTACGCCGCGCCTGCGGAGCACGGGCCACATTCGCTTGCGGACGTGGATGAGGTTGCTGAAGATTTCGGTCGTCAGACCCAGGTCGAGAGCGTGGCCCACCAGTTCGGGCAGGTCGGAGTGGAGCAGGGGTTCGCCGCCGATGAGTTGGATCTGTTGCACGCCCATCTCGGCGGCCTGGTCCAGGACGTTCAGCCAGTCCTCGCGGGTCATGTCGCCCGAGGTTCCGCTCGGTCCGGACGAGTTGTAGCAGTGGCCGCAGCCGGCCTGACATTGGCGGGTGATGTCGAGCCAGAGAAAGCGGAGTCCGTGTTCGGCGGTGTGGGTTGGGCGTTCCACAACGGTTGCCATGGTGCACTCCTGCCTTTCGAGGGTGATGGGTTCGATGACCGATGCCCCGGGTTCAGACTCTCGCTCCGGGGACCGGTTCGTGGTGGTTTCGGCAAGCGGGGCGGCGGCCGGGCCGGAGTGCACTTGTCGCGCCCCTTCGACCCCGCGGTGTCAGGGCGACGGCGCCGGTTACGGCGAGAGGGCCGATGCGCGGTCGGCGGGTGGGCGTCACGCGTGGGCTCGCATCAGCAGGTCGAGGACGAAGGGCAGGTGATCGGAGGCTTCTTGCGCGGCCGGGGAGTCGTCGGTCCAGGCGTTTTCGACCCAGTCGGCGATGTCCTGGGCCACGAGGCCGTAGACCACCGGTCTGCGTTGGGGCTCGTCCGGGGACCAGTGGCCGACGGTCACGGGGTGGGGGATGCCGAGAATGTCGTAGGGGTCGCGGAATCCCGCCGATGTCAGCTCGGCGATGGCGCGATGGTCGTCTCCGGACCACCGGCGCACCAGCCGATCCGCGAAGCGGTTGCCTCGGGCAGCGCGATGACGTGACCACAGGTGGCGCGGCATCAGGCTCCAGTCGAGGCGGCCCCGGTGCAGGGGGCGGGTGTTGAGGTCCCCCAGGAGGACGGTGCGGTGGCCGGTGCCGCCGGCCTCGGTGAACCAGCCGACCTCTTCGAGTCGTTTGGCCGGGCTGAACGGGCCCAGGTGGGTGTGCAGCACGGTGAACGCGATCCCGCCCGTGGTCTCGAACTCGGCTTTCACCAAGCGGTGATGGGCGGTGCCCTGGTCGGCGCGAGGGTCGTACGCCGTCGGCCGCAGCCGGGTGGCGTCGTAGAACATCGCCAGGTGGCAGCGGTGGCTGTCGGACAACGCGAGCGGGGCCGCGACCAGGTCCAAGGCGTTCGCGAACGCGTACATCGTCCTGCCCATGCCGGCGTCCCACTCCTTGGCCTCCTGTATGCACAGGAGCGTGGGGGACATGACCCGGAGCAGCTCGATCTGGGCCGCGAGTCGGTCGCCGCCGCCGTCGCGGATGTTGTACGAGACGCAGCGAATCGGCTCCGGTGCGCGTGGTTGCGCGTTCACTGCGCCTCCACTGGGGCCGGTGGGGTGTGGCCGGGCCATTCGCGGATGAGGGACGCCACGGCTGCGGCGGCCTCCTCGGCGGTGAGTTCGTCGGTGTCGACGACCGGGCCGGGGAAGAGTTCGGCGATCCGGGCCTGGGCCTGTAGGCGTTCGGTCAGGGCCGGGGTGGAGGCCACGAGGTGCAGGTAGCGCGCGGACGGGTCGGCGGCGGTGCGCATGCGGCGGCGTGCCACGTTCGGGCTCACGCGCAGGTGGATCGTCAGGTGCGCGGGTGGAAGGTGGTCACGGATGTGGGCGACCCGGTCGCTGGGGTCGTCGGTGTCCCAGGCGAGATCGGTGCACAGGGCCGCCATCGCGGTTGCGGTGTAGCCGGCCATCACCACGGTGTCGTACGTGAGGAGTTCCTGGTTCTCCGCGGCGCAGGTCAGGGCCGCCTGCCAGATCCGGGTGCGGGCGTTGGGACTGAGCAGGCTGTGATCCCAGGCCAGTTCCGAGAACCGGGGGTCGGGGCACGCCATGGTCGTGATGCCCAGAGCCCTCCCGACGCGGGTGGCGACCGAGGTCACGCCGGAGGCGGGGCCGCCCTCGATGGCGATCAGCCGTCGGCGGCGCCGATTGAATCCGTGGTGGGGCCAGGAGGCTGCCGAGGCGGTGGTGCTCGCGGGTTTCCCGCTGGTGACGATCATGCCGAGAGTCCGAGTTCTTCGGGGGTGAAGCCCGCGGCCGCCAGTGAGTCCCGCAACTCCCGGAAGAAGTGCAGGGCTTCCGGCTTCGTCAGGTGACGGGGCTCGGACAGGATCATGTGTTGGCCCGAGGCGTCGAACATGTTGTGCCGCCACGCCACCACGATGGGCCTGGCGGGGTGCGGGACGTACACGGCGTTGACCGAGTGGGCGAGCGGAAGGAACGGGCGGAACGTCTCTCGGGGGACGCATTCCGGGTACCCGGCGAGGTATGGCCGGGTCCTGGGGGCGCTCATCGTGTTCTCCCGTCCGGTGCCGGGAGCGGGGGCGTGCCGAGTGTGGAGGCTATGGCCTCCCGTAAGCGGCGACTGCTCCCGGGCGGTGCGAGCCTGGCTGCGGCGTTCACCGCGTGGATGGCGGCTTGGATCAGTTCGTCGCCGTCGAGAGGCGTTGTCTCCAGCGTGTCGGGGAGTCGGGCCAGGTATGCGGCGGTGACCCGGCCGGCGGCGGCGACCGGAAACTCGCACAGTAGGCCGAGTACGGCCGCCTCGGCTTCCGCCGGGTTCAGGCTCAGCACCTCGGTGAGGCCGTGGATGGTTCCGCGGCCGGTGGGGACCGACACGTGGTACTGCTTGGCGTCGCCGGCGTGACGCCTGCCGTGCTTGGGATACTTGGAGATCCGCACGTCGGGTTCGACGGCCTTCGGGTGGTTCACGACCGGCCCCCGGGCGTCGGCAGGTTCGTCAGACCGAGACCGACGAGCACGTCGAATCCGTCCGGTCGCACGGCGGCCCACCTCTCCGACTCGCAGGCGTCGGAGGCGACCGGGCCGGTCGCGGCCATCTCCAGCAGGACCGCGAACCTGCCCTCGGTCAGGTACGGGGCGCCGTCACCGAGAACGGCGGTCAGGCCCTTGTTGTAGTGCCGCACGGCCTCGCGCAGCGCGTCGCAGGTGAGTTCGTGGCGTCCGAGCAGGGTGACGACATCGGCCAGGTTCGCCCCGAACGGCCCGTAGGCCGGCACCATTCCGCATCCCAGCAGCCACGGGCTCCCCGACTCCTCGACACGCATGTCCATGGGCCCCATCGACCACACCACCGTTTCGGCGGGCAGGGCCAAGGCGGCTTCGACGCTGCCCGGGGGGATCAACGACCGACCGGGGTGGTCGGCGGGCAGATGGGCGGCACACGCGAGGCCGGCGCGGCGCTGATCGGCGAAAACCGCCAACTCCAGCGCGAGTTCGCGCGAACGGGCGAGCACCGCCGTGCCGTCGTTGATCGACTCGACCGTCAGCGCGAGGCGAAACGCCCCGTCGAGGCGGCCGATCCCCTCGGCGCCCAGGTTCAAGGTGGTCGCGCCCACTCCCACGGTGGGCGCCGCGGTGCTCCACTCGAAGGGTGCCAGGTTGCCCAACCAGTCCTCACCGAACACGGACGACACCCGCGCCACACGCGCGTCGGACAAGGCGCCGCCCTCGGCCCATGCACGCAGGCGGGGGAGCAGGGCGAGGGTGGTGGCCAGGGGAGACCTCCTCGCCGCCCGGACATTCCTTCGGCCGGACTTCTCCGGCGGGTTGAGCTGGTTCATGACACTCCAGACGAATCACGGACTGATGGTTGGGACGGCGAACACCACGGCCGGGCCGGTGGCGGTGACGTTCGCCGGTTGCCCACCTCGGCCAAGGCGGACAACGGCCCGGCCTGCGCCGGCGGCATCCACGGATGGGACGGACGGGCACCGGCAGCGGGGGTGGCCGGGGAAACGGACGCGCGTCGGAACCGGACGCGCGGCTCTCGTGTGGTGCGGGCGATGCGGGCGATGCGGGCGATCCTCAAGACCGCATCACCCGGCCGCGCCGTGCCCCAAAGGCCTTTCCCGGCCGGGGACTTGGCGCAGCCTCACCCGGGGTGTGTGAGGAGCCCGCGACCCGTGCGCCCTGCATCGTCGGAGGGCGTCGGGTGCGGAAGTCGTTGCGGTGGCCACACGCGGATTTCGCGGTGCTGCCGCACATCCCGGCCGGGAAGGCCGGTGGTTGGCCGCCGGGAATGCTTTGGCCCATCCCCGGAGGCCGGGTCGTGTCGCGCGCCCCTCGGAAACGCGCGACACAGGAACGGGCAGGTACCGCCCGGGGCGAGCGGTACCGGCGATGACCGGCTCGTAGTCGGGGGGATGTTGAGACTGTCGGGCGCTTCGGTCGCCGGCTCACGACTCGCCGGCCCAGGCCGGCTGCGCGAGGCAGCAATCGTTCCCCGTTTACGGGCAATCGAAGGCGACGCGAATGATCTTTTGCGAGGCGACGCCCGGCTCTCGGTCACGACGGAGCACGACGAACTGCCGAGTCAGCATCATGACCAGCGGCAGTCCACGGCCGTGCTCGTCATCATCGCCGGTCATCAGGTGAAGGCGCGGGGGTTTGTGCGGTGCTTCGTCCCCGACCTCGATGAGCAGAAGATCGTCACGCCGTATCCACTCCACCGTCACCATGCCCGAACCTACGTGGCTGACCGCGTTGGTCACCAACTCGGAAATCACCAGCACTGCGGCATTGGTCTGCTCGTCGTCCATGCGGGCCGCGTGGCATACGCCGCGAATGTGTACGCGGGCCAGCCCCGGCGCTTGCCGCGACATCGGCAGTTTGACCAAGGATGCAGGTTGGTCCGACAGTTCGAACTGGGTGGACATGGCAGGAACTCCCCTTGCTGAATGGTGCTCAGGGCATGTCGGAGAACGGCATACGGTGACTCACCGCGCCGAAGATCGATGATCTTGTGTGAGCGGAGAAGTGCGTTCCGTCACGCTCGATAGAGTCGTCCGGGCGTGGACGCATGGTCAAGCCGACCAAGTCCCTTACCGGTACTTACCAAGAATTACCAAGACGCTGTCACGTGACGCGAGCGGGCCACTAGCCTCAGACTCGAATCGATCCGAAGTGAGGCAGCGAACAGGCTTTCGAGGGTGATGACTTGATGCTGACTACGACCGGGAACGCCCGCCGCAGGCTTGGGGAACTCCTCCGCGAGCACCGGATAGACAGCGAGATGACAGGTGCGCAGGTCGCCGGGAAACTCGGATGTTCCGGAGCGCACATCAGTCGCTTGGAGAACGGGAAGCGGATCGTAACGCGCGCGCTGATCAGATCCTTCGCGAAGGAGTACGATCTTGACGAGCAACAGGTCGCCGCCCTTGAGTCGCTGCGCCAACAGGCGCGCGAGGCCGAGGCTCCGTGGTGGACGCCCTACAACGTCGGCAACGCATACGCACGCCTGCTCGAAGCTGAATCCGCGGCGATGGGCTGCCTTGACTATCAAACCGTTCTGGTTCCGGCCCTGCTACAGGTGCCGAAATACGCCTTCTCCGTCAACGCCATGGGCTCAGCGGACCTGGGCCGTGGTCAGGTCGATGCCCTCACCGAGGTTCGAATGAGGCGGCAGGCGCGCCTACAAGGCGATCACCCGCTTCGACTGGAGGCGATCGTGACGGAAGCAGCCTTGCGGTTCGTCGTCGGCGGGCCGGAAGTCTACAAAGGTCAGATCCGCCACCTCCTTGATGTCGTTGACCGCCTGGACCACGTCACCGTGCAGGTCATCCCCTACGCGGCTGGGGAAAACGGCACGCAGACGGGTACGTTCAACGTGTACGAGATGCCCTACGGCGAAAAGGACCTGGCGTTCGGCGAATCGGTGAGTGGAGCAGCAGCCATCACAGCACCGCTCGAACTACGCCACCTGCGAAGGCTGTTCACCGAGCTGCAAAACGCGGCCCTCAGCCCAGAGGACAGTCGCACGTTGATCAGCAGCCTCGTCTGATCGACCGAAAGAAAGTGAGAAACATGAGCCACGCCTACGTCCACGATGCCACGGAGCTGTCCGGGGCTCCCTGGCGCACCAGTTCTTACACCGGCAACAACAGCCAATGCGTGGAAGTTGCCCCGCTGCCCAGGCGATCCATCGCCGTCCGGGATTCGAAGATTCCCGCCGGCCCCGCGCTGATGTTCGAACCGAACGCGTTTGCGGCCTGCATAGCGTCGATTGCATAACCACAGCTCCAGGGAGGATGCCCCCCCGGCCCATGGGGGGCATCCTCGTTTGTGTCACCGTACTTGCCGACCCCGACGGTAACGGTGGACAACCACGGATTCGTGGGCTCATCAGAGTTGAGCGGGAGTGCCGACAGGTCGGTGGCGCCCGGCTGGTCGTTGACTCACACGATGACGTTGGGTCGCCGCTTCCTAGCTGATCGTGATTGACGCCCGTGCGTATCGCCCGTATGTTGCGAAGGAGGGACACCCGTACGGCGCCCGAGGGGTTCGGTCGCCGGCGCCGAGGGAGGCACGTATGGGAAACCGAGGAAAGGGCCCCGCCCCGCTCCAAGAGCCTGTGCCCGATCCGAAGCCAACCGGCCCCAACGACCATCCCGACGGCAACACGCCCCCCGGTCCCGGCCGGCATCGCGACGACAAGTGACCGCGCCCGCCGGCATTGCGCGTGTCCTCGCCGACGTGGACGCCCTTCCCGACGGTTGGAAAGGTGCCTTCGAGGGAGTCGACCGCGCGGACTTCGCACCCGATCGCATCTGGGCATGGGACGGCAGCCAGTACACGACAGTCATCGATCGCACCGGGAGCGGCAGCCACGGCCGGGACACCTGGGACGAAGCTGTCCAGGGAAACAACGCGCTCGTTACTCAATGGGACGACGGCAACCACACCGGCGACGAGCCCGGAAACAGCCCCTCGTCGTCCGCGTCCATGCCGTCCGCAGTCGCGAGCATGCTCGGCGATCTCAACATCACCGGCGGCGAAAACGTCCTCGAGGTGGGCACCGGTACGGGATATACCGCGGCGCTACTCGCCGCACGCGGCTGCCGGGTCACCACGATCGAACTCGACACCGACCTGGCCGAACAAGCCCGCAAGAACCTCTCCCAAGCCGGGCACCGGGACGTCACCGTCGTCACCGGCGACGGCACGCTCGGACACCCTGAACACGGGCCTTATGACCGCGTACATGTCACGGCCGGGGTACGGCGCACCCCGGCCGCGTGGATCGAACAAACCCGCCCCGGCGGCGTGATCGTCATGCCTTGGGGCACCGACTACTCCACGTACGACTGGACCGCGGTGCTGACCGTGACCGACCCCGGCCGGGCGTCCGGGCCGTTCACCACGCCACTCGCATTCATGAAGCTCCGGTCCCAGCGTGCCCGCTACCCGCAGTCGCCGTTCCCGCCCGACTGGACGGCGACCGCGCGCATGTCCGAGCCGGACATCGACATCACCGACATCACCGGGGCCCTGTACGAGCCTGCCGAGTTCGTCATTGGACTCCACGTCCCGCACTGCGTACCGCGGCTCGTCCACGGCGCGGAGAGTACGAACCTGTGGCTTTACGGCGCCGACACCGGCAGGGGCCCGTCCATCGCCGTAGCCGCATTCGGCGACGGTTACGATCCCCAGGCGCGCGAGGCCGGGCCCCGCCACCTGTGGGCCGAGGTCCAAGCCGCCTACCACCGGTGGGACGCCGCCGGGAAGTCGAACACGGACCGCTTCGGACTCACCGTCACCGTGGACGAGGACGGCCGGGTGGAGCAACGACCCTGGTACGAAACACCTGACCGCGAACTACCGTTTCGCCACTAACCAGATGAGCGGGGTGGCCTCGAGCCGCCCCACAGGACATCGTCGAGCCCAACTGCGGTCACTCTTCTGGGCAGTTGCCGTCACAGTCCACACGCATTCGCCCTCGAACAGCAATGGATCACGGGGATCGCTCTCCGACGTGGGGGATTCCTCCACGACGTTTGCGCCGGGGGCTCGCCCCGCCTCACTGCGCCGGGCCCGCATGGTGGGTATCGGCGCCCCCTGTTCGCGCGCCCTCGTGCGCGGTCACTCTTTACTCCCGGGCTATGGCGCGGTCTTCGAGGGGCCGGCTGCAGGGGGCTCGTCACGCCGCAAACGGTCCGTCGGGGCGCGAAATGCGGGGTCGACTACGTTGCGCGACTCCGTGTCGGTGACGACGGGCGTGTCGTCCAGTCCATCCGGGTCGGAAGCGTCCGGCAGCCGCCTCGATCAGGTGGTCGCGGAACTCCGACAACACGGAGAAGTCGAAGCCCGGATCGCTCGGTTCCAGCTCGAGCGCGTATTTGAAGTCGATCCTCGCCCGTACCGCGTTCGCGGCCTGCCGATCGGTGAGCCCCTCCACGCACTGCAACACCAGCACCAAGGCGAGCCGACCCGGTGACCGGGTGGGTTTCCCACGAGCGCGGAAACAGATCCGCGAACCGCTCGTCGGCGAACAGCACACCCAACTCGTCCCGGATCCGAATAGCCGGGCTTCCCTTCGGGAAAGCCGCCCACGCCACCCGCACCGTCTCGACCGGGATCTCCCCGTGAGCCCTCGGCTGCATCGACATCGACACCCTCCCAAACGACCGCGTCGGCCCTCAGGACCACAACCGCCGTCTTGAAGGCCGTACGTCACGCGAGGACCCGAATTGACCCACAGCGTCAGCGTCGAAATGTGCCGGGGCGTTCGCAGATCGAGGCAACGACAACTGTGAAGGGCCGATCGGCCCTGCCGTGTGGTCGTACGTGGAGAGATGGTGGGTGGACACAGCCTCAGGGAGGTGACGCGGTGATCGTTCTCGTCGGCTATGCGAGCGTTCACGGCTCCACGCACGAGATAGCGCACCGGATCGCCACGCTGCTCGAACAGGACGGCGTACACGCGGAGACCGCGCCCATGAGTGCGCTCACGGACCCACGACGCTACGACGCGTTCGTCCTGGGCAGTGCCATCCGCAATGGTCGCTGGCTGCCGCCCGCGGAGGCGTTCCTGCGCGGCCACGCCGCCGACCTCGACGGACGGCCCGGATGGCTGTTCAGCGTCGGCCTCACCCGAATCGTCGCCGGCCGACTCGGTCGTCGCACCCCCGAGCCCGCACAGGTCGCGTGCTTCCGCGAGGTCATGCGCATCCACGAACACCACGTGTTCGCAGGGGCGCTGGACAAAGACGATCTCCCCTGGTTCGGGCGCAACCTCTATCGCATGCTCCGAGGTCACTACGGCGACTATCGCGACTGGGGCGAGATCGACGCCTGGGCGGACGACATCGCCCGCACGTTGCGAGCCGGCCGCACCCCGTCGGGAGACGCCGATGCCGCGCGACCGGATCGAAGACGACACGACCCGTGACACGGCCTCGACAACGGACGGTCGAACCGTCGCGATCGGCCCGGGCGGAGTTCAAGGACACCCGACTCCCGCACCACATGAAGCGGGCGAAGGCCCGCCACGTCGAGGCCGAGCGCAACGGCGGTCCCCACCCGTGGGCAAGTGCGGCAAGACACTGCGAAGTGGGCCGCCGACGGGATCCCCTCGTCGGCGGCTGCCACCGAACTTCCCTCGGGGCAGCCGAGTTCGATGGCCGAGGGGACCATCGGTCCTTTCGGTGGGGCCGACCGGTCCTTTGTCGGCACGCTCCGATGGAGCACAGTTCGAACGCGCCGACATCGCGTCGGCCCTGGTCGATTGGAGTGCCCATGACGGCGCACGGAGGACTGCCGCCCATCATCGTCGGTGTCGAGAACACCGACGGTGGAAAGCTCGCCATCGCCTGGGCGGCGGACGAAGCGGCGCGACGGAAGCTCCCGTTGCTTCTGGTGCACGCCCTGGACTGGCCGCTCGGAATCGACCGCGACGCCAGGGGCGCCGCGTACCCGCAGACCTGGCCGGGCCGCTTCCGCAACGCGGGGCAAGTTGCGCTCGACGAGGCCCGCGTCCTGGCGACGGACCGACACCCCGGGTTGGAGGTCGACACCGACCTGGTCGACGGCGAACCGACGCATGTACTGCGGGATCGGGCCCGTACAGCCGCGATGCTCGTCCTTGGGTCGCGACAGCTCTCTTCGGCGAAGGAGTTGATGACGACCGGTGGCATCGCGGTGCCGGTCGCCGCGCACGCCTCGTGTCCGGTGGTCGTGGTGCGGGCGGGTGAGCCGGCGGGCGTCGACACGCGGCGGATCGTCGTCGCGGTGGACGGGGCCCGGCGGTCCGAGACGGCGGTGGCGTACGCGTTCGAGGAGGCTTCCGTACGCGCTCTCCCGCTGCTCGCGTTGCATGTCCGGCAGCCCTTCGCCGGGCTGATAAGCGGGATCTCCATCCCGGACGAGATGCAGGAGGGCCGGATCCGGCTCGCCGAGACGCTCGCCGGGTGGCACGAGAAATATCCCGAGGTCGCGGTGTCCCGGGACGTCCTGGTCGGCCACCCCGTCGCCACCCTCGTACGGGCGTCCGAGCACGCCCTGTGCCTGGTCGTGGGCAGCCGCGGACTCGGCGGATTCCGGGGCATGTTGCTCGGCTCGGTCAGCCAAGGACTGATCCATCGCGCCCACTGCCCCCTGGTCGTCGTACCCGGCGCGCACGACGACCGGGAACCTGCGCAGCGTTGATCGGCTCGCCCCGACCCACCTTGCATCCCCTCGGAACGGCGGACAACGATGCACAAGGCACAGGCCCGATACCCCCCGACCCGACCCACGGAGTCCGCAACGGGACTGACCACGCGTCAAGCGCAGACCAAACGCGCCGAGTGCGGTTCCAACACCATCGAACGAGCCGAGCAGACACCCGTATGGGCGCGAGTGGTGGCACAACTGCGGGATCCGCTGGTCCTGGTACTGCTCGCCGCCGCCGTATTGACCTCGGTGACCGGCGACTTCGCCGATACCGCCATCATCCTCGTCGTGGTCATGGTGAACACGGTGGTGGGCGTGGCGCAGGCGATCCGAGCGGACCACGCGGTGACCGCGCTGTCCGATCTGGCCGCCCCCGGCGTTCGGGTCCGCCGTGACGGAATCGAGTGCGAACTCACCGCCGCGGAACTGGTTCCGGGGGATGTCGTGCTCCTCGTCGAGGGGGACGTCGTTCCTGCGGACGCGTGCGTGGCCGAGGGGTCGGCCCTGCTCGTCGACGAGTCCGCGCTGACCGGCGAGTCGATGCCGGCGGACAAGTCCGCCCCGGACCCGTCCGGCGAGGTACAGCCGGAAAACCTGCTCGGCGCGGGCACCGTCGTGCTCCGCGGCCGGGCCGTGGTCGAAGTGATCGCAACCGGTTCGAACAGCGCCCTGGGCCGGATCGCCGTGCTCATGCGGGAACACCCGGGCCCCACACCGTTGCAGCGCAGGCTCGCGCACTTGGGCAGGGTGCTCGCGGTCGCGGTGATCGCGTTGTGCGCGGTGGTGTTCGGCCTCGGCCTGCTCCGCGGCGAACCGATCGAGGCGATGGCGATCACCGCGATCAGCCTCGCGGTCGCCGCCGTGCCCGAGTCGCTGCCCGCGGTGGTAACGCTCGGACTCGCCTTGGGCGCCCGGCACATGGCGGCCCGACACGCCATCGTCCGCAATCTGCCGGCGGTGGAGACACTGGGCTCGGTGACGGTGTTGGCAACCGACAAGACCGGCACCCTCACCGAAGGACGCATGGTCGCCGAGCGGCTGTGGACGCCGACAGGAACAGCCGAACTCACCGGGAGCGGATACGGCCCGGTCGGACAACTCCGCGTCGCCGGCTCAGCGGTCGACGCCGAGGCCGTCCCGCACATTCGCGATCTGCTGACTGCCGCAGTGCTTTGCAACGACGCGACACTGGTCCCTCCGGACACCGACAACACCCAATGGCGGGCCTTGGGCGACCCCACCGAGAGCGCACTCGTCGCCGCGGCGGGCAAGGCGGGCCTCGATCGCACTTGCCTGCTTGAGGGCCATACGCGGCTGGCCGAGGCCCCGTTCGACAGTGTGCGCAAGCGCATGACCACGATCCACCACGACCCGGACGACGGCCTGCGGGCATTCCTCAAAGGCGCCCCCGAAGTCGTGCTCACCTCACGATTCCTCACGACGGACGCGACCGGCCTGCGCATCGCCAGGCATGCGGCGGACGAACTGGCCGCCGCGGGCTACCGCGTCCTGGCCTTCGCGACACGCCGGCTCGAAACCCTGCCGGAGCCGGCCGAGTCGGCGGAGACGGGCATGACGCTGCTCGGCCTGATCGCGATCGCCGACCCACCCAAAAGCACCGCCCGCGACACCGTCGCCGCCTGCCGCGCCGCCGGCATCACCCCCGTGATGATCACCGGCGACCACCCCGCCACCGCCCGCGCCATCGCGCTGCGCCTGGGCATCATCGGTGAGCGAGGCGCCACTGTCCTGACCGGCGCCGACATGAGCGCCGACTCGACCCTGGACCTCACCTCCGCCCGTGTGTTCGCCCGGACCACCCCCGAACAGAAACTGACGATCATCCAGGCGTGGCGTACTCGCGGCGCCGTGACCGCGATGAACGGCGACGGCGTCAACGACGGGCCTGCGCTGCGACGAGCCGACATCGGTGTCGCGATGGGCAAGCGGGGCACCGAAGTCGCACGCCAGGCCGCCGACGTGGTGCTGGCCGACGACGAGATCTCCACCGTGGTCGCCGCCGTGGAGGAAGGGCGCCGGGTGTACGACAACATCCGCCGCTTCCTGCTGTACGCACTCTCCGGCGGCATCGCGGAGATCGCGATCATGCTGATCGGACCCGCCCTCGGGATGCCCATCCCACTGGTCGCCGGCCAGATCCTGTGGATCAACCTGCTCACCCACGGCCTCACCGGAGTGGCCCTGGGCGCCGAACCGGTCGACCCCGGCACCATGCACCGCCCGCCGCGCCCGCCCGAGCAGAGCATCCTCGCTGACGGCCTGTGGCAACGCGTCCTCGGTTTGGGCGTCGTCGTCACCGCGATCAGTCTCGCCGTGGGCACCTGGGCCGACCACACCGGCCGCGGGTGGCAGACCCTGTTGTTCCTGACCCTGCTGGGCGCCCAACTCGGCGTCGTGGCGGGCCTGCGCACCCGGCTGCTCACCCGGGCGAACCCGTCACTGCCGATCGCGGTACTCGCCTCCGCGGCGCTCGGCCTGGCCGGCGTGTACGTCCCGTGGCTGCGCGAACTGCTCGGCACCGAGACTCTTCCCGCCGCCGATCTCGCTCCGGCACTGATCGGCGTGCTCGTGGGGTTCGCCGCCGCACGCGCCGCCCGGTGGATCCGCTTCCTCATCCGAGGATCAGCCGAAAACGGTCGCGCACCGATCGCCTCCGGCGGGCCGGCGCCGACCCCCGATCCGGCGGGTCCCAGTTGACCTGCCCGATCGAGAAAGGCACCGGGAACCCAACGCGCACTCCGGCCGGCTTGGGCCGGCTCATCGTGCCACCGCCGGCGTCGGGCCGAAAGCGTCGGCAAGGCTGGTCAGGATGGAGCCGGACCAACTGCTCTCCCCGAACACGCCGACCGGCATGGCGAGCACGCCGCACTCGTGCCGGAGCGTCTCCGCTGGGATTTCAACCGGGAAGAAGTAGTTGCCGGGACAAGTGCGGCTCGCCGTGGGAATCGCCCCGAGCACTTCGTCCGGCAACCGTTCGAACAGCCGCTCAGCCCGTGCGGCCAGTTCGTCGGCGACCTGCCGGGGCACGTCGCTGTGCTCGGTCAGCAGACGGTCGGCGAGCCTCAGCTGTGCCGACGTCGGCGGATCCGCCCGGAACGCTTCGGCCAATTCGGCTTGCGCCGGACCCAGCAGGACCACGCCGAACGTGCGTGGCCACAGCCATCCCTTGGTGACCGAATGCAGCAGGACCGCGCCACCGGTGTCCAGCAATCGCCGTGTGCCGGCAGCGAGCGGGGCTCCCAGGTCATAGACGCTGTCGATCAGCAGGCGGCGGTGTGGTGATACCCGCAACCACGAAATCACCGCGGCGCACTCGGCATCGGACAGGTAGCGGCCGAGCGGCCTGCTGGGGTTGGCGAGCAGCAGGTATTCGGGCCGGTGGTCCGCCGGCGACCCCGGCAGGACCGGCGCGGGTAGCGTCGGGTAGGACGCGGGCGCGAGGCCCGCGGCGCGGGCCAGCTCGAAGTAGACCGGGTACACGTCGCTGGGCAGCCACAACCGCGCCTGCACGGCGCGCAGCCGGTGGAACACCACGCCGAGCCCGTGACGGACCCCGCGACAGACCATGGCGTGGCCGGACCACTCTTCCGGCAGCTCGAAGCGCCGCAGCCAGGCACGGGCGAGATCGCATCGGTGCACCGTGCTCATGTCGGTCGGCGGTTCCGGTCGCATCGGAGCAAGCGCCCGGTACACGTTGGTCTCGGCGGCGTCCAGAAGCGACGAGGAAGCACGGAGTTGCCGCTGCCGGAATTCCTGGAACTCGTCGAACCTCATGCCGTCGCACCTTCCGGCACGATTTCGCTGGCCCGGTCTTCCAGCGAGGCGTAGCAGCGTCCGTCGGCCAGGACGTTCCAGCTGCGTGCGATGCCGTTGGTGCGTTCCCAGAGCAGGCTGGGTTCGGTGTAGGCGGCGATCCGCATCGGCTGTCCGTCCCAGCTGCCGTGGTAGACCGGCGCGCCCCAGGGCAGGCGGCTCGCCAGTTCGAGGCCGTGCTGCTCGGCGAACCGGGTGACGATGGACAGCGATACCTGGTGCTCTCGGCTCCAGACGTTGGCGGCGCGGTCGAAGTAGAGCGACTCGGTACTGGTGGATACGTAGAGCTCTTTGAAGCAGACTTCCTCGACACCGAGAGACGCGGCCCACGACAGGTAGTCGGCGACCTCGGCCGCGTCGGCGACGCCGCCGTGCTGGAGCACGCAGATCAGCCTCATCCGCAGCCCCGGCCACCGGTCACGTCCCACGCGCCAGGTGTCGATCACAGAACTCACCGGCGTGCGCAGCATCATCAGCCGCTCGCTGACGGCGTCGTCCTGATGGTGCCGGGAGACCGCCAGTACGCTCAGACCTGCGGCGCTCAGGGCTGCGAGGCGGTCGGCTCGGTCGGCGTGCCCGCCCCTTGCCAGAGTGTGCGCGTTGGTGATCAGGACGACCTTCGGGAAGGCCGCCGAGCAGGCGGACACCAGTCGCAACTGCTGTTCGAACGGTATGAGCGTGGGCTCCCCGCCGCCGGTGATCACTGCACGCTCGGCCCCCGCCGCACGGGCGCGCTCCAGCCAGTGGGCGACCGCGTCCCACGGGACCCGTGCCGGTGCTTGGTCGCTGGAGATCGAAGCCGAGGAGAAGCAGAACGAACACCGGGCCTGGCAGGCGGAGGCGACCGGCAGAAGCGAAACCGTGCGCGGTCGCGTGTCGGCGTAGCGACGCTGTGCCGATTCGTGCAGGTGCAGGGAGGCCGCCATCGCATCCTCGACGGTTGTCGGACGCAGAGTGAACTCGTCGCCTACTTGGTCGAGTTCGTGGACTGCTGACAACCGGATGCGAGCCTCGTGCAGTTCCGTGCCGAGGCCGGTCGACACGTTGGGTATCAGCTTGTCGGGGTCCACCGTGGTTTCCAGCACCAGCAGCCGATCGCCCGGAATGGCCAGACGGTCCAGCAAGCGTCGCGCCTTGCCGATGCCGATTCCCAACTCCGCACGGGTCAGCAGGTGGAACCGGTCGGGGTAGGTACTCTCCGGAATTCCCTCCTTCCCGTAAGCGAACGCGTACTTGTCGAAGCCCTTCGCGAAGTTCGACAGCACGATGACGTGGAAGCGCTGGTCGGTATGGTTCATCCCGTCATCATGCATGAACGCACCCAGAGGACATGGGCCGAACCTGCAGGCGGAACGCGGTATCCCGATCCGATCCGTCGTCAACGACTCGCGCTTGATCCGCACGGGAGTTGGAGTGACCACCGGGACCACCGGGACCACCTCGGCGCCGAGGCACGGAAGACGCAGCCGTACGCCCAGGAATGTCGGTGCTTCGTTGCTTCCGTGCTGCTCCGGGCCGGTTGTTCGCTTCCGGGGTTCCGCCTCCCGGCCGGGAGCGCGCTCGCGCGTGAACAACCTCTGTCAATCGCCAACCGCTCGGGGTAGGTTGCCGCCGTCAACGGGATCCCGGGCGGGTGGGGAAGACGTCGCCGCCCGTCCCGGGCACCGCGCGTCGATTCGCCTGGATCCGTCTTCTTCGCATGCGCGGCACGCGACTTTCCAGGGAGTCCCACCTGTCTCCGGCATTCCCTTACGACCGGCCTGCCTCCGAGGCGGCGCCGAGCCACGAGCCGGCACCCGATAATCCGGCCGCCGGGCGGGGCTGCCCGATCACCGTGCCGGGTGCCGGCACCACGGCGGCCTCATCGGACGCAGCGTCTGCTCGCCTCCCCCGGCGGTCAGTCGCAGCCCACCATCTGCAGCACCTTGATCGTGCCGCCCTTGCGGATCGGCGCGCCCACGCCGGGGCTGAAGTTCCGGAGTCGGCACATGCGAAGGTGGTTGCCGTAGGGCAGGTCGAAGGTGAGACCGGCCGCGCTCGCCATGGCGAACGCGTCGGGCATGTACCGGTTGTACAGGTCGGGCACCACTGTCATGGCGCCGTCCGGTTTGGCCACGGTCACGGTCACCGTGGATCCAGAGGGGGTCATCGCACCCTCTGCGGGGCTGGTCCGCAGCACCGTCCCCGGTGCCGAGGCGGACGCCTCGTCCACGCGTGCGACCGTGAGGCCCAGGGCGACCAGTTGCGTCTCCGCCCGCGCGTACGCGAAGTTCGCCACTGCGGGCACGCGCACGGTGGCGACGGAGGGCGTGGCGGACTTGGAGGTCGGAGGCGCCGACGTCGAGGCGGACAGTACGACCGTGATCGCTGTCTTCGCCCGGTCCACCTTCTCTCCGGGCGCCGGATCCGTGGAGGTGATCGTGTCGCCGGTGCCCACGGCGGTGGGGCGAAAGCCCTTCTGGCGCAGTATCGCGAAGCCTTGGGCCTGGGTCTTTCCGACCACGTCGGGCACCGTGACGGTGGAGGCGGTCGACGCGCCGGACGTCGGCGTGGTGATCGCGGCGGTCGGTGCGGCGAGCGCGGACGGACGCGCCATGTGCAGCGGAACCGGCCCCTTGGCGTCGTCGAGTTCGGTCGCGGCCAGGACCGCCACGACGGCCAGGACGAGGACGACCGCGATTGCACCGGCGGCACCGGCGGCGCCGGCCATGTGGAGCCTACGATGCCCACCTCCGCTCCGATCGTCGTGGGAGGAGTCGTGCGACCTCTCGAGGCGCTGCGCCGCTGCGAGCCCGTCCATCCCGTCCGCCGGTGCACGCCGGATCGAGAACAGTGCGCCGGCGGCTACGCCGGAGGCACTCGTGGAGATCACGCGGATCGGTACGTCGAGCCCGGTGGGCGCGGGTTCCGTCGGGTTCTCGAACGCGCCGCCCTCGCCGTTTTCCGTTCCGTCGAAGCCCGGCACTTCGGTACCGCCGACACGCGCCGGCCCCGCGTCGGTGCCGCGGTTGTCCTGCGGGACCGTCAAGACGATGTGCCAAGTGCGTTGTTCGCCCGGGAAGACGTCGGGAGGACCGGAGCGGTCGATGGCGGTCCGCGGGTCGGCGTCCGGCTCGAGGTGCGGTTCGTAGCGGTCCAGGGCGCTGCCGGCGTTGCGCAGGATCAGCTTCACCATGACGGTTTCGCCGGGTTCGGCCGTCACTTCGCGCGGTTCGCACCACGCCTGCACGGCATACACCGGGTTCCCCGAGCGCAGGCCGTTGAAATCGGCTCCGCACTGCCCGCCGGGGCAGTGGATGTCGGTCTCCTGGTACGGCGAGCCGCACAATACACAGGACAACACGTTCGCAGTGCCTCTCGTTCTTTCTGCGGAGGTTCCTCTACACAGGCGCGGGCCCGTCCGTAGCGCACGTTGCGTGGACTCCTCGAGTCCCTGCTCCGGGAAGGGACACCCGTGTGTCGTCGGGTCGGACCGGCACGAGGAGGGCTCTGCCGGTCCGATCCGACGAATCGATCAGGTCTGGGGACGGTTGCGACGCTTGTTCAGGTAGAGCGCTCCACCGCCGGTCACGAACAGGGCGACGGCGGCACCGGTGAAGAGGATGGCGTCGGAGTCGTTTCCGCCGGTCTTGGCGAGATCCTTGGAGTCACTCACGGGCACGACCGGGAGCCACGGGACGGTGATCGGCTGGTCCTCGGTGCCGGGCACGACGATCGAGACGATCAGCTTCGGCGGCGCGGCGCTGGGCGACGCGCTGGGTTCCGGAGCCGACGTCGACGGAGCCGGCGGGGCCGGCTCCGAGGCCGAGGCCGACGGTGCGGTCGTGGTGGGCGGCGCGCCGGTCGGCGGCTTGCTCGCGGGCGGCGTGGTCGGGCGCGCGGAGGTCGGCGGTGCGGTGGACGCAGCCGTGGTGGGTGGCGTCGTCGGGGGAGTGGTGGGCGCGGAGTCGGTGGGCGGAGCCGAAGGTGTGGCGGTGGTCGGCCGGGTCGCGGGCGGTACCGTCGGCGGCGTGGTGCTCGGTGGGGCGGGCTTCGGCGGGACCGGAGGAATCACGACGCAGTCGAGCGTGCCGGTGTGGGTTTTCGCGTAACCGGCGGGACCGGTCACCTTGATGCTGTAGTTGCCGTCCTCGACGACCTTGACGAAGTGGGTCTTCGAGGCGTCGGCCGGCACCGTCACCTTGGTGCCGTCGACGGTGAAGTCCGCCGGTGCGTCGCCGGTGTTCTTCAGCGTGACACTCACACCACCCTGGACGCACTCCTCCCTGCCCTTGGACGAGGGGACGGGTGCGGCCTGATGGCTCCACTGGACCATGGCCGAGGCGTCGACCGGGAACGGTTGCGAGCCCGCCGTGATCAGGGTCTGCGAGTGCTTGCGATCCTTGCCCAGGAAGACGCGGCCGACGTTGACACCGGCCTTGGTCGAGGCGGTGATCTTGGCTTCGCCGGGTTGCCGGTTCTTGGACACCTTGACGAACAGGTCGGTGCCGTTCGCCGCCGTGGTTATCGCTTTGCCGTCCTTGTCCACCAGCGTCACGCCCGCCGGTACCTGCCCACCGAGCCCGACCGTGACCGGTTCGGTCGAGGTGGTCTTGACGGTGACCGGTCCGATGCCGGGCGCGTCACCGTCCTTGCCGGACTTCGTGCTCGGTGACAGTTCGAGCGACGCGCCGGGTTCGTCGGGTTGTCCCTTGTTGGCGTCACCGGTCAGGTAGCCGTACAGCCCCAGCACGTCCTCGTTGTTCCACTTGGAGACGTCGGCGCCGTTGCTGTAGTGCCAGATTGCCGCCTGGGTCGCCGCGACGGCCTCCTCCGCGGAAAGCTTCTTGCCCGTCGGGAGATTGGCGGTCCTGCCGAGCGTGGTCAGGTCGGCGATCTTGGGGTACGAGTGGTTCAGCACCCAGTTGATCCTCGCGACCGTGGCCGAGTCCGCGAGCCAGGAGTCGCCCCACGTGCCCTCGTGGTAGTCCACGTCGTTGCGCAGACTCGTTTGCAGGTCGATGCAGTACACCAATGCCTCGGGGGCACCGGTGCGGGTACCCAGGATCATCAACTCGGTCTGCGTGGGCTGCCAGTCGCCCCGCAGGAGGACCGAACTCCGCGTGTCCGCGACGTGCCCCTGAAAGCGAAGGGCCGTCGGGTCCTCGTAGGCGTGGGCCGTGGGCGACACACCGACGACGGCGACGGCCGCCAGGCCGCCTGCGACACCGAACGTTCCCGCGCGGGACATGACCCGCTGTGTACGGAACATGGAAAAAGACATCTCCTCAGGAAAAGAAAGGTGTTCCCCGTTGCCCGGGGGATTGTCACCGGGCCCCTTGTTCTCGGGTCACCGACGACAAGGATCATGCAGCGGTCTTCCCCGGTCAATTCCCCGGGTGAACAATTTTGTTTCGACTTCCCCGCCGGGGAATATCCTCCCGTCAAGTCGACAAGTATTTGTCGTTGCTCGGATTGCTATCCTTGCCCGAGCCTCCGCGTTCCTCGGGGGAGGTCGTCGGATGAGTGAAATCGCGCGTGCCCGAATACCCGCTGCCGACGGGATCCGCCTACGCCGGAGCGCGGAGCGCCGAATCGGGATGCCGTACACCGGGCTGCCGTACACCGGGCTGCGCTCGTCAACGCATGGTGGATCCACCTGCTTCGACGGAAACAGACGCGTATTCAACGCAGCTCGCCGACAAAAACCGTCGCCCGTGGAAGCAGCTTCTTGGGCGTACACTCGGCTGCCCTGCTTTTTGCTCTCCCTATCCGTTTCCGATCTGTCGTCGGATGCTGAAAAAAAGGCGCTCCCCGAGTAATCGACTATTCCCCGGTGTGCGAGGGCGGCGCATCCCGCGCTCCGAAAAGATGTGGGGTCGCGGCAGATGGAGTGCCGCCCTTCGAGACGGGACTTGTTCGAATTTCACCCGGGGGAGCCGGCATGACGACGACGGGCGAATGTATGGCGAGGGCCCGACCGGGCTTCGCGCCCGTTCGACGCGGTCTGCTTCCGGGCCGCCCGGTGCCGCGACGACACGTGGTTGTCCGGCCTGGAACCTGAACGATCGTGCGTGGTCAACACACGGGACGCGGTGGCGTATTCGCCGGCGGTGTCGGTGACGGTAGGTACGGGTTGCTGTCGGTCTGTCGTGCGCGGATCGCGGCCCCGACGATCGCACCCGACCACCGACCGGTAGCGAAACACGGGACACCAAAGGCTCCTTCGCCGGACCTGAGCAGGAGGCGAATCGCGCGCTCTTGTGGACCGGGGGCGGCGAACACGAGTCCGACAGCCGGGGCTGCAGCCGTCGGTTGGCTCTGCCTGTCATCGAGATCGGCTCCTCATGGCCCTCGAGCGGAGCGAGACCGGAGAGAGTTCCCCGGTAGGTCTGCATCCTGGGAACACAATCAACGTGTTCGCTCCTGATGGCACGCATGGTTCTACCATTTCAAACATTTACCAACAAGTCTCGGTTTGGTAACGCCTCCGCGTCGTGGGCGTCCCGCACACCATCTGCGTAGGGCTGTTCATCTGTTGAGCCGAAGGCCGGGTATTCGTGGTCGCCGACTACTCTGTTGGAATATGTTGATATGTGGTTCTTTGCTCGAACCCGAGGAGGCGAGATGTCGACCTGGCGGTGGCAACTCGCGATGTCGACCCGGTGGCGAGGCAAGGCGCGGTCCGGGTCACCGACTTGGTCGATACCTTCGGTGTTTCGGACATGACGGGCCGGCGTGTCCCGGAGGGGTTGGCGAAGCAACCGATTGGATTCCTGTGAACCACACTTGCCGCGCCGACCGGACCGTGGTCCCGGTCGGCGGCGACCCGCGGCCCTTCGGATCTGCTCGTGTGGCCTGGCGCAGTCGCGTCGTTGAAGAACCTCAACGTCGACGGGCTGTCTCTCGGGCCACGGGATGAGCTTCCGGGCGGGGTTCTGCGTTTCCGACCTGCTGGATTCGGAGACAGACCGTGCTCTCGCGCGGGCGACTTGCAAATGCGTGGTGGTGGGGGTGGATTGCGCGAAGCGGGGTGATCGGCATCGATACCATCCCCATCCGAGCCGGGGACCAGGCTCGGGAGGTCTACCGGTGCGTCGAGACCAAGTCCCCCGCCCGCGAGCGCAACTTGAAAGGGTGGACTGATCAACGTCGGCCCGATGCCGCGCTGTTGGTCGGGCTGTCGACGACCGAGCGGACAGTGGCTCGGGCATACCGGGTCGACCTCGTATGGGCCGCGAAACGACGGCAGGCCACGGGGTCCGCCCAGGACATGGCTTCGTAGTCCTTGCGCGATGGAGACCCGATCGACGAGGTATACCAAGTGTTGACTTCCGTGCCTACATGTTTAATTCTGTTCGGAGGTCGTCGGTCGATCTTGTATGGCTTCCGTATATGCCTTCCGTATGAGCACACCCGGCCGTCGTGCCGGGTCTGTTGCAACCCAGGGGCCCGCGTGCCCGCGGTGGTCCACTTCGGACGAACCCCGCCGCCAGGCCGGCTGCCTGCCGATTGATGGGTGGAGTCTCCGCCCCTGTACGAGGGAACGCCCGTGCAATACGCGTCGTCGCCGGCCCGTCATCCCACGCGCATGCTCACGGCATGTGCCATCGCCTTGCTGATCGTCGCTCCGACCGCCGGTCCGGCCTCCGCTGCCGACTCTCATTCGTACGACTTCGAATCGCCCTCCCAGAAGTTGCCCTTCATGGCCATCCAAGGCTCCGGTCACGTTCTTGTCGGGCCGGCCCCCGGCGGGAAATCGGGCCGGGCCGCGCGCGTCGACGTCCCCAACGATGGCCGCTCGTTCAAATCCGAGCTGGTCATCAAGGGCCTCGACGCGGGCAACCATCGCTTCAGCTTCGCCAACTACCTTCCCCCCGATTGGCAGCGGCAGGACGTCGACACCATCGTCGCCCAGTGGTTCAGCACGCAGAGCGACGACCCCCGGATCAAGCCCGTTGTCGCACTATCGATCCACGGTGGTGACTGGCGGCTGAAGGTCCACTGGATGACGAACGACACGATCCAGGAAACCGTCATCTCGCTCGGCGCGGCACGCCTGAGCAACTGGAACCATTGGACGTTCGATATCGCCTGGTCTTCCCCCGGCGCACCCGGGTCGATCGCCGTGACCCGGGACGGCGTGAACGTCGGCTCGCACCAAGGCGCCAACAACTACCATCGCGGCGAGCCGCCGCACTTCAGGATCGGCGCCTACCGCCCGGGTTGGCGCCCGGAAAAGGCGTCCAATACAGCGGGAAGGGCCGATGTGGTCCTCTTCGTCGACGACATCGACATCACCAGCACGATCGGGAGCAGGCGGGGTGATTCCCCTACCGCCACGAGTACGCCTTCCCCCGCAGGCTCCCCATCCCCTTCGACCGCTCCGACACCGAGCGAGTCGCCGTCCTCCGCAGTGGAGACCGGAGCAGTGCAGAACGGTGGCGTGCCGGTGCCGAGCGTCGCGTCGGCACCGACCGATGGCACCTCTCCTGCGCCCCCGCTGCGAAAGGCTTCCGAGGCCACCTCCGAAACCGCCGGTCGGACCGGTGCGATCGGCGCCGCCGGAGGCGTGGCGGCGATGGCCGGTATCGTTTTTGTCCTCCTTCGGCGCCGAAACGCGACACGCTCGCGCCGAAGGGCCCACCGCTCGTCCGGCAGATGATGCATCACAGCACCCGCGAAGTCCCGCGTTCCACTGTTCGGCACACCATTCCAGCCTCAGCGGGTGAGCGCTCGTACGGTGGGCCGGGCCGGGAATCGGCCGGAGTGGGAGGTGAGGTCGTTGAGGAAGCCTTCGAGGGCGAAGGTGGCCGTGCCGAGGCACACCGCGTTGTCCGGGAGTTCGGACAGGCTCAGGGTGACCGC